>JABGOW010000447.1 GCA_018645275.1 Verrucomicrobiota bacterium | reverse complement strand
CGATGACTTTTGGGAGTCGTGCGCCGCATAACACCCACTTCTATGTCGTGCACCCTTCCGCTTGGACCTTTTCCGGTTTTCACGCATAAACCACATTGGAGATCCTTCGGCAAGCTCAGGATGACAAATCTCTAGGGCTTTCTGTCATGCCGGCCTTAGCCTATCCGCCGTAGCCTTCTGACGAAGGCGGGTCGAGGCATCTCTGTCGTACCCCAAGGCAACACCCTCGCTACCCTTTTTCCTTTTGCTGGCGAGAAGGCCCCGTATAATGCCCGCGCACTATTTGATCTGAGGAACATGCCATGGATACATCTAAGTTCTATATTACGACTCCCATTTACTACGTGAATGACAAGCCGCATATTGGCCACGCCTATACCACTATTCTTGCCGATGTTCTGGCGCGCTATCACCGGCTGATCGGTACGCCGACGTTCTTTCTTACGGGGACGGATGAACATGGCCAGAAGGTTCAGCAGGCTGCGGACAAACGGGGCGTTCAGCCGCAGGCGCATGTGGACGAGACGGTCGTGCGGTTCCAGGAGCTATGGGAGCGGCTGGAAATTACCAACGATGACTTCATTCGCACCACTGAGCCGCGCCACAAGCAGGTCGTTCAGAAGATTCTGCAGGACCTGTTTGACCGGGATGAGATCTATCGCGCGGATTACGATGGCTGGTACTGCGTGACCTGCGAACGGTTCTTTACCGAAAAGGACCTTGCCGATGGCAAATGCCCGGAGTCGGGCTGTGGTAGGGATGTGGAGCGGATTACGGAAACGAACTACTTCTTCCGTATGAGCAAGTATCAGCAATGGCTTATCGACCACATTGAAGCGAACCCGACGTTTATCCAGCCTGACTTCCGGCGGAACGAGACGCTGGGCTTTCTCAAGAAGGAGTTGACTGATCTCTGTATTTCTCGCCCCAAGAGTCGTCTCGCCTGGGGGATTGAGCTGCCATTCGACTCTGATTTCGTCACGTATGTCTGGTTTGACGCCCTTGTGAACTACATCACGGCAGCGGGGTATCTCTCCGATGATGCTGCATTCGCCAAGTGGTGGCCGGCGAGTTATCACTTGATTGGGAAAGATATTCTGACGACCCATACGGTCTACTGGCCGACGATGCTCAAAGCCATGGGCCTGGAGATGCCCGAAACGATTTTCGCCCACGGTTGGTGGCTGGTGGGCCGCGACAAGATGAGCAAGAGCGAGGGGAATGTGGTCGATCCGATGGCTTTTGCCGAGGAGTACGGCGTAGATCCGTTCCGGTACTTCCTGATGGCAGAGATGTCGCTTGGGCAGGATGCGAGTTTCACGGAGGATGCCTTCATTCGCCGCTACAATGCAGAGCTGGCCAACGACCTTGGTAATATGCTCAATCGCGTCACCAAACTGATCGGGTCCAATTTTGGCGGCTGCATCCCGGAATGTGGTGAGCTCGGAGAAGAGGAGCAGGCGCTCCGCGATGTGACGCTCAAGGCGGCCCGCGATATGGTCGAGTCCGTGGGCAAGATGCGCTTGGATCTTGGTTTGGCGGAGCTTGCAGGCGCCGTTCGCGAGGCGAATCGCTATATCGAGAAACGGCAACCGTGGGCATTGGCAAAGCAGGGGGATGCCGCTCACGCAGAGCTGGGAACGGTGCTGTACACGGCAGGGGAGGCCCTGCGCATCATCAGCGGCATGTTCTATCCGACTATGCCTGGCAAGATGTCAGAACTTCGGCAGGTATTGGGCTGCGCCGCAGGCGATCCCGATTTTGCGAGCTTGAGCGAGTGGGGTGGTCTTGAGTCCGGTGCTGCAATCGGCGAGATGCGTAGCCTCTTCCCGCGTATTCAGCGGAAGAAGGGCGACGCTGCGGGAGCGAAGGCTCCGGAGGTTGCCAAGAAGGCGAAGCAGAACAAGCCTGCCGGTCTGGCGCTGATTGAGTTCACGGACTTCACGAAGGTGGATCTGCGGAGTGTCACGATTCTCGAGGCTGAGAAGGTTGAGGGCGCTGACAAGCTGCTCAAGCTCCAAGTTGAAGTCGGTGCCGAAACGCGGCAGGTTGTTGCGGGCATTGCTGCACACTATGCACCCGAGGATCTCATCGGGAAGACGGCCATTCTGGTGGCAAACCTCAAGCCTGCCACCATTCGTGGCGTTGAGTCCAATGGCATGCTTCTGGCCGCCACGCACAAGAAGAAGCTCAAGCTTGTGACGCTGGATGGCGAGCTTCCGAGCGGCGCCAAAGTTGGCTAGCGCCTGCTTGGCACGTTCAGGGATGATCAGCTCTGGAGAGACGATCTACTTGCTTGCGGGCACCCAGTAGCTATGGCTCTCCAGAGCTGTAGCATTTCCAGCAGTCATCCAGAAATGCTGATCCTCGTTTCCTGAGGCATGACTCCATCGTTCCTTGGGCTGGGGATCCTGGTGGGGCGGGGTGGGGGCTGTCTTATAGTCCTTTTTTGGTCACGATCCTGTCTACCCTCCCCTCGATCCCCCCATTTTTCTTAGAAAATCAATAGTTTGAGAATTTTCTGTCTTTTTTTTGTGGAATTCCTCTTGACCTGAGGTGGGGCGAAGTGTCAAATGGTGTCACGTTGAGTCAGCATGTGGGGTAAAGAGTGGAGCAAGACAATCCATTATTAGCAGGAGCCATCGGCGGCATTGGGATGTTTGTTGGTGATTTCCAGCATTCATTGGACCCCAAGAAGCGCCTGACAATCCCAGCGGTATGGCGCTCGCAGGTCGGAGAACCGCAGAGCCTGTTTGTCTTGCCCGACTTCCACGAGAAGTGCCTCAACGTGTTTCCTGCTTCTGAGATGGCCCGCAAGCTGGATCGGATTCGGCGCCATTCCATGGCCGATCGCAAGGCAATGGAATTTGCGCGCACGTTGGGATCATCGGCGGATCTGGTTTCCTGGGATTCGCAGGGGCGCATTCGAATTAAGGACAAGCTGCTGAATTTTGCAGGAATTGACGATCAGGTGCAGATGGTAGGGGCGCTGGACAAGTTCCAGCTTTGGAATCCGGAGTTGCGTGTGGACTCTGGGGACGTGGATCAAGGGAAACTTGTTGAGGCCGGTCTCTATGTAGACTTCTAGAATGAAGGGCGCTTCATGCATGAGCCTGTGTTGATGGATGAAGTGCTGAGGTTTCTCGATATCCGCGAGGGCGGTATCTACATCGACGGAACGATGGGATCTGGAGGGCACTCGGAAGCCATTTTGGAGCGAATTGGGGTAGACGGAATGCTGCTTGCGATAGATAGAGATCAAGATGCCATTGAGCGGTGCGGCCACCGGCTGAGTCGCTTTGGCAATCGCTGTCGCCGAGTTCACGGGAACTACGCGGATGTGGCTGGACTTGCCGCACGGGCAGGGCTCGAGAAGGTTGACGGCATTCTTCTGGACCTCGGGGTTTCCTCCGACCAGATCGACACACCAGAGCGGGGATTCAGCTTCATGCATGATGGCCCGCTGGATATGCGTATGGATCAGAGCGTAGCGACGACAGCTGCCGAGTTGGTTAACAGCGCATCGGAGCAGGATCTGGTTTCGATTCTCCGGACCCTTGGAGAAGAGCGTTCGGCCAAACGCGTGGCTGCGGCCATTGTGCACCGCCGAAATGCGCGACCATTCGAAACGACAGGGGATCTGGCCGAGGTGATTTCCGAGGCCAAGGGCGGGCGACGCGGTCGTACGCATCCGGCGACTCAGTCTTTTCAGGCGCTTCGTATGGAGGTGAACCGCGAGCTCGATGGTGTTGAGGCAGGACTCAAGGGCGGTCTCGAGCTGCTGAAGGATGGTGGCCGCATGGCTGTTATTACGTTCCACAGCCTCGAGGATCGCATGGTGAAACATTTTTTCGCTGCCCATGAAGGGCGATGGAAGTCGCTGGCAGCAGGTGGAGAGGCGTGGGAAGGCGAACTTCCCCCGATGAAACGAATTACACGAAAACCGGTGCAACCGACGGATGATGAGTGTCGATCGAACCCACGGGCCAGATCTTCCAAACTCCGGGTGGCGGAACGCATCGCGTCACCGTTTAAGAAGGGACGGTATTGATATGGTAAAGCGAAGAAAACGGCGCAACCGGAAGAAGCGGGTTGACGGGTTTATTTTCCCAGGATCGTTTGCAGGAGTTCTGGTCTTCGCCTCCGTAGCGGCACTCTCCTATCTCTGGCTGTGCTCGCGGTGCGAAGAGCTGGGGCGTGGGATCAAGACCCTTGAGAAGCAGAAGGTTGAGCTCACGAAGAAGTTTCTGAACGAAGAATACAAGTGGATGCGCCTGAAATCCCCCAAGAGCATTGAGGATTCCCTGGCACGCTGTGGGATCTCCATGACGTGGCCACGCCGGGACCAGGTGATGTGGCTTGCTGATGCTAGCGTTCATGAAGATATGAATGTGCAGAGTCCCCGTGAGAACGCCCCACGCTTTGCCGGTGTGAGGAGAATGGTGAGGCATGAATAACCGCAAAATGGCACTACGCTTCGTGCTGAGTGCCGTGCTCTTTATGCTGACGATGCTGGGGCTGGGCTGTCGCCTGGCCTTTTTGCATCTTGGGCCCCATGCTGAGTACCGGGATAGCATTGAGCGGCGGCGTCAGTTCGAGAAGGAAATTACGGTTCGCCGCGGCAACATCTGCGACCGGGAAGGGCGACACAATATTTTGGCGCTGGATCTGGCCGTGAAGGATGTTTGCGCGGATCCGACAGTCGTTGCCAAAAAGGATGCCGTGCTCGAGGTGGCAACCCGCTTGTCTGAGCATCTCGAGCTCCCCATTGACGAAGTTGCCGTGAAACTGAATCGTCCGAAGAGGCTCTTTTCCAGGATCAAGCGCTTTGTGCCGGCAGACCTTGCTGCTGCTATCGAGATGGAGAAACTCCCCGGTGTGTTCTTCCGCGATGCGAATGTGCGCTACTATCCACACCACTCCTTTATGTGTCACGTGCTGGGGTTTGTGAACCACCAGGGGTTGGGTAGTGCTGGTGTCGAGCAGCGCATGCACAAGCATCTCAAGGGGAGTCCCGGCGTTCTCGAGGGACAGGTGGATGCGCTACGTCACGAGCTTTATCTGCAGCGGGGGCGACACATTCCTGGAATGGAAGGCAGTGACGTGCAGCTCACGCTGGATCAAAATGTTCAGCACATTGTTGAGAAGGAACTGGACGGGCTCATGGAGGAATATAAGGCCAAGGGGGCGTGGTGCATTGTGCAACGTGTCCGCACCGGGGAGATCCTGGCAATGGCCTCACGTCCGGCCTACGATCTGAACGACTTCGGGACCGCTAGCGATGATCTTCGTCTGAACCGCGCCATTGGTAGCGTCTACGAACCCGGATCTACCATGAAGGCCGCCCTGTTTGCCGCCGCCCTGAATGAACGGATCATCACCCCCGATGACGTGTACAGCTGCGAAAACGGGATATGGTATTACAAGAGGCGGCCGTTGCGCGATTCGCATCCCTACGGGGACTTGACGGTTGAAGATGGTCTGAAGAAGTCCAGCAACATTATGACGGCAAAAATCTCCCTAGAGCTGGGCAACGAGCGCCTCCACCGCTATTTGAGTGCTTTCGGAATTGGAAAGCGACTTGGGGTTGATTTGCCCGGGGAAGAGGCTGGCATCTTCGCGCCCACCTCGAGGTGGAGCAGCATCAGTCCCACCCGAATTCCAATAGGGCAGGGGGTTGCCGTAACCGCGCTACAGATGCTGGGTGTGTACTGCACCATCGCCAATGATGGCTATCTGATGCGCCCACACGTCATTAAGCGCGTCACCGCTGCCGATGGGACCGTTGTATATGAAGCGGAGCCGCAAGTCCTGGCCCGCGTGATTCGTCCTGACACTGCAGCCACAATGCGAAGGATGCTCGTCCGCGTCACAGAGGACGGAGGTACGGGTAGGCGCGCGCGTGTCGATGGCTTCAGTGTTGCCGGCAAAACGGGAACTGCGCAGAAAGCGATACCCGGGGGCTACTCGGACACCGACTATGTTGCTTCATTTGTTGGTTTTCTGCCGGCGGAAAACCCAGACCTTGCGATCATTGTTTCTGTAGACGAGCCCCAGAAGTACCATGGGGGAGGGCGTGTTGCCGCCCCTGCCTTCAGCTCGATCGCGACCGAGGTGGTGTGCTGCCTCGGGATTCAACCTACGGGTGGCATCCCAGTGGGGGCGCGGTACGACCACAGATTGTGAGAAAGCAATGCGTCTGTCACATATCATCAAATCGCTATCAACCACTGCCGAGCGCAGCGGGCCTGATCCGGACATCGTGGGGATTGCCTGCAATTCACGCCGGGTGCGGCAGGGATTTATCTTCGTCGCCATTCCCGGGACGGTAGCCAATGGGTGGGATTTCGTTGAGGATGCCATCAAGCGAGGAGCCTGCGCGATTCTGTCTGAGCACCCCCCGCGCCGCCTAGATGGAATCGCTCAGATCACCGTGAACGATGCACACACCGCCTACGCCGAAATGGCAGCAGCATTCAACGGAGGTCCCGCAGAGAAACTCCGCGTTATTGGTGTTACGGGGACGAACGGCAAGACGACCACAGCCTATATGATTCGCGATGTCCTGCGGGCAGCGGGGATGGATCCAGGATTACTCGGAACCGTTGCCTACGAGCTGGGCGAACGCTGTATCCCTGCGGGAAGAACGACCCCGGATGCAGGCACAATTCAGAGCCTGCTGAGGCAGATGGTGGATATCGGCTGCAAGAGCGCTGTCATGGAAGTGTCCTCCCACGCCCTCGTGCAGAAACGCACCGCGGCGATCAGTTTTGATGTTGCGATCTTCACGAACCTCACCCGCGATCACCTGGACTATCATGGCACGATGGAGGCGTACTACGAGGCCAAGGCGAGTCTCTTTCGGAGTCTGTCGCCGACGGCGATCGCCATCATCAACACCGATGATGCTTGGGGCAGGAAGCTGCAACAGGAAGGGCTTCCAGGCCAGGTGTTGACCTACGGTATCGCGGATGGCGCAGACGTCTCGGCTGAATCGGTCGAAGTTAGTGCGAAGGGGTGTCGTTTCGTAGCCCGGACGCCCTGGGGAGACGAGCGTGTCGAACTGCAGCTGCTGGGGCGTCACAACGTCAGCAATGCCCTGGCCTGTATCGCATCTTGCTGTGCGCAGGGCGTGGCGCTTCCCGTTGCCTGCAAAGCGCTGTCGCAGCTCGCAACCGTCCGCGGACGGCTTGAGCCCGTTCGTGGCAAACAGCGCTTTTCGGTCTTTGTTGACTACGCGCACACGGATGATGCGCTGTCGCATGCGCTCTCGACGGTCCGTGAGTTTACCGCCGGGCGTGTGATTGTCGTCTTTGGCTGCGGTGGGGACCGCGACAAGAGCAAACGGCCCGCGATGGGACAGGTGGCGGCGGCGCTCGCCGACGTCGCCGTTGTGACCTCAGACAACCCCCGAAGTGAGGCTCCGGCTGCAATCATCACAGACATTCTTGCGGGCATGGATGATG
>JABGOW010000091.1 GCA_018645275.1 Verrucomicrobiota bacterium | reverse complement strand
TCAGCCGTCAGGGCGACGTATCGTCCGCCCGGGCCGCATAGTGTTGGGTCACGACACCCCTCTCAGCTTCCGCGGGCACGACGCCTACAACCTGTGGCTCGGTATCCATCCGCCCACTGTTATCAAAGATCGTGCACAGCTGCAATCGCGACGTCTGTCATACGCAAATCTGCCTATGACACAACTCGCCGTTGAAGTCATTGCACCGTTGCGATATTGTTTGTGCAGATCTTTGAGAAGCAGCGGTTGCTGCAAACGCATCTCTAGAGTTTCCGCAATCCGCGGAGCTCCAACCTAGGCCCGGGAAAGGGCACACGGTGGAACAGTGAGGAAGAAACCGATGTGTGAAGATGTACATAAGGACGACCTCGGCATTGAAGAAGAATCTGCTGAGGAGATCACCTGTCCCATCTGCGGGGCATCGGCTTACGGATCTTGCGGACACCTTCTGGCCGACATTGATCGATCCAATCTGGAGGTATCTGGGCCACTTTTCGAAAGCAAGTTAGTTAGTGGATTCTTCTGGGATGTAGTGGCGGATCACGGAAAATGTATTTTCTATGGAAGGGAGCCTGCAGCAAAAGATGTTCCTTCAGCTTTAGCGGATATCATTGGCTGGGTTTACTCCCTCAAGCTGAGACCTGAAGGGAATGAGTCTCTGAATGCATTTCAAGAACGCCTCTACGACATCGCCATGATGGACCTCATACACGACGCCTGGCACGACGCCTTGTTCGATATCTGCTCCGCATCCAAGAACGGCCGTGGCGTTGAGGCGGTAGATTATGAGGACTATGTGATGTGGCATGATTACGTTTGCGTTAAGTGGTTCTGCAAGGATCCCGCAGCTGCAACTAAGGACGTCGAGACAGTGCTGACGTCAGCCAGAGCTTCATCAGATCACGCGTGATCGCGACGGGATACGGACCCAGCGGACCCGCTTGTTTCACAAACTCCCCATCCCTGATCACAGCGCCGAGCGTTATTGTCTTGTTTCGTCCGTGGCTCAGTATGCACAGGAAGCCATCATCGCGGCGGCGAATATCGGCCCGAGCCCCGAGCTCCCATTCACCCACGAACTTCCCGAGCCACAGAAGGAAACCGGCGTCGCGTAGGTATGTCGAATCAACTGATTGTGGCATCATCACACCTCCTGGCATCTCGCTCATACAGGTGCGCCATCAACAGCAAAGGCAAGAGGTGCAACAGCCCTGGCACAACGGCGGCCACGCAATTCTCGAACGCAGCCTCCTGGGCATATATAGCGCTTCCTCCCGATGAGACGATGTCAGACACCACCTTCAAAACACCACACTTTACGTGATTGATATTGTGTGCCACATGGGCAACCGCACCCGATTCCCAGTCAGCAGCGATGGCACCATACGTCGCACGTAGCTGTTCTACCTGTGCAGGGTCTACATCCTGATCAGCCGTAATGATCGTGCCACATCTCAAGATACAGTTCGGCAGAGAGGCAATAGGCATGAGGTCGGTCGTGTAGCGCCTCACCATGTCCTCTTGGCCTCCAGATCGTTCGCAAAGATCGTAGATGACCGTCTTCTCCGCTGTGACGATATCGCCAACCCCCAGCAAAGGATCCATACCGCCGCAGGTCCCGAGGTTCACAACCAATGACGGGTGCCACGTATCGATGGCGTACTGCGTGGTCGCTGCCGCGGGCACCTTGCCACACCCGCTGTGCACAAATTCGACGGAGATACTGCCGCCTACCCCGGAAAAGGTGTGCAAAAAATGATCATACGGTCGGCACGCTTCTTCCTGTACGCCGTAGTGGCCGGTCACGACCAACCATTCGGCATCAGCCGCCACAATGATCACTGCCTTAACATCATGCATGTCGCGATATCTACCACACTAGGATCATATCTGCAATGGCCGTGTCTGTCATACAACACGGCGCTATGCTTTATGACACAAGTTCCTGTTGCTGGACTCCATGGGTTGTGGTTCAATGACCCCGCATCTATAGAGACCGCGCTGTTGCGGTCAGCCAACCGAGGCCTGGGGTAAGGGCACACGGTGGTACAAGGTACGAAGCCGGATGCGTCCCGACCAATGTCGGGAAGAACAAAATACTTCCTCGGGCATGGCACCCACCATCCCGGGAAAACCGGAAGAGGTCGTCATGACTCACAGCATCGGCTTTATCAAGCCCCATCACCACTGTTCGCAACAACACGCTCTTGAGCTGTCGCTGCGTACCAACCCGTCCAACCCCAACCACCACCTGTGGGACAACCACGGTACGTGGTATATCACCTATACCGTGTGCGAACCCGGGTGTTCCGGTGTCCGCCGGCGGGAATCACTGGGAACGCGAAACGTCGTAGATGCCCGGGGTATTCGTGACGAACTGTTCGCCCGTCTGGAGAGGGGTGTCCTATGACCGAGTACACACACTCCAAAGACGGGAAGCCGCGAAGGGAAAGAGCCTGCCTTGACGGATATGTCTACTTGTACCAGGAGGGCGACCGAGAAGTGTTTGCCGAGTACATGGCGGAGATAAGTGCTCTAAGTAACGATGACATTACCGCTCGCCTGGATCGGGAATCAGGAATAGGCTTCACAGGGGTCAAACGTCAGGCCTTGTACATAGCAGTTCTCCACAAGATCGCCCAGAAGCAAGGACTCGACAGTCCTGTGAGTATCGATGAGGCAGGGCGGCTTATGGAGTTCATAGACTAGCAATAAAGGGAGAGCCATGAAGAACGAAAGACTATTCACATCCGAATCTGTAACAGAAGGTCACCCCGATAAGGTGTGCGATTACATCTCGGACTCGATCCTCGATGCCTGCCTGGAGCAGGACCCACAGAGCCGCGTCGCGTGCGAAACCTTATGCAAAGGTGGCCACGTCGTGCTGGCCGGTGAGATCGGGTCCGATGCCACGATCGATTTTGCAGCCGTGGCGAGGCAAGCCATCCGGGACATCGGCTACACTGATCCGGAGGAGCCCTTCAATGCAGACGGAGTCGAGGTCCTGCAATACATCACCCAGCAGAGCGGCGAAATTGCGCAGGGCGTAGATGCCGACAGGAACATCGACCATGACCAGGGCGCCGGCGATCAGGGCATGATGTTCGGATACGCCACGGACGAGACCCCCGAGCTGATGCCACTACCGATCCTGCTTGCCCATCGACTCGCAAAGGGCTTGTCAGACGACCGTAAATCTGGCGCAGCCGGCTGGCTACGCCCCGATGGCAAAACCCAGGTTACGGTACGTTACGTTGATAACAAACCGGTCGAAGTGACTTCGGTACTGGTATCCACCCAACACAGTGCCGAAGCGGCGCAAGGTGGTATTGCCGACTACGTACGAGACCGATTGCTACCTGCCACCCTCGGGGACTGGCATCGCAAGGACATCACACTGCTTGTCAATCCGTGCGGAAGCTTCGTCCAAGGTGGGCCCAGTGCCGACTGTGGGGTTACCGGACGAAAAATCATCGTCGACACCTACGGCGGCATGGCCCCGCACGGTGGCGGGGCGTTCAGCGGAAAAGACCCGTCGAAGGTTGACCGCAGCGCAGCCTATTTTAGCCGCTACGTGGCTCGACAGGTTGTGCTCAATGGGTACGCAGAACAAGCCGAGATTCAGGTGTCATATGCAATAGGGAAAGCCGAAGCACAATCAGTCTACGTCGATACACGCGGTACAGGTGACGATGCTGCTGCCCTTGACTATGTTCTGAAGTCTTTCGACTTCAGGCCGGCGGCCATCATTAAACAGCTGGACCTACTGAGACCCATCTATCGAGAGACCACCAACTATGGTCATTTCGGGCGCGCCGGCCTGCCGTGGGAATTGAGCTGATCTGGGAGGAATACCATGACCGCCGCTAGGCAGCTACGCATTGCCGAGGTAACACTGACCATACTAAACAACGTGGGGTCAGGCGTGACAGTAGTCGATCTTCAGGACTCACCCCTGCATTATGGTTTCGACGGCGAATCGTGTACGTGGATGACGTCGGACTATCACTCCGGCGTTCCTGATCTCGCCAAGGAACAACTTCGTAAGATCGAGCAATTCCTCGGAGCCCATAGCATTAGGCGAAAGGATAGCTTCCACCGCAGGCGACGTTGTGGCATAGATGCCGGCACCTCTCTGCAGGATGTTGAGTCCTATGAGTAGCAGCTGATTGCCGGGAAAATGGAGGAGAGTTGTGATAGACGATTCTGTTGATAGCACCAATGTTTGCCCACTTTGTGGTCATAACCTTGAAAGTGAGGCGGCGTGTGAGCACTTCGTGGCCTGCCTGTGTGACGAATCCGACGGCTTCGACTGCGATATTCCTGTCTATTTTGGCTACAGCCGTTACGAGTCAACGTATGCGCCACTATTGGATGCCTGTGTCGCGGTCTTTGACGCGGTTGTCGAGATGGTTGGAACTCGTGTTGCATCATCGACACTGGGGAAGATCGACCTAACTGACATTGAGACCTCTCTCGCCAAAGTCGCAGGCCACCTCCTCAACGATGTCGGTGTTCTCGTGGACAATACATCAACGTGGAGGGACGACTACGACGATGTTCGTTCATTGCTGCGCGATTGTGCGGGCGGTCCCATGAAGCGAATGCTGTGTGATTGCCATCGGGCGGCACCCCCCGAACCGTGGGCTGTGGAGAACTGGGAGATCTCCAGTGGCCCAGGATACACTTTCACGGGAACAACCCTCTGGGCCCAGGATGGTGGCGCATGCGTGCGGGCATTGGCAGCTCAACTTATTGATGTTGCCGGAGCTATCAAGAAGCGGGCGAGTCTTTAGCCACTTCATCGGACAGAGCCTCTACCCAAGACTGGAGCAACTCTATCTGCCGACGAAGCCATGGCACTTCTTCTCGGCTGGTCACCAATGGCCCTGCATGCGAAGCCAGAGACGACCATGGTGTACTTCCACAATGCTAACCGGATTCAGGATGCCGCTGAGAAGTGTGTGAACTTCTGAGGGGTGTCGGTGGGCAGGAAAAGCACCTCCTCACGGCGGGGCCTTTTCTTAATCTATTGAGTGACTTGCAATTGATTGCAGATGGTGACACTCTCCAGAGACTGCTACGAGGAGGAACTGGCGGGGCACGTCGATAACAGTCAACCCCCGAGGTGCATCATGGATTCATGTGACAAGTGCGGTAGGGCCGGCGAGTTGATGACCCTGGCCGAGGTGGCCAAGTATCTGAAGATTGCGGAGCGTACCGCGTACGGATGGGTCGCAGAGGGCAAGCTGCCCGGCTTCAAGCTAGGTAGTGCATGGCGGTTTGACAAAGCGGACATTCAAAAGTGGGTGCAGGAGCACAAAGACAGGGCTGAGGGGGAGGACGCATGAATGTCTTCGAGTTGCGCGGCAAACTGGTTGATGACTACGCGACATACATCAAGAGCTTTCTCAAGATTCGTGACCCGAAGATCAAAGATAAAGTCAGCGACGAGCTGAAGGCCGGACGGCTGTGGCCCAACCCGCTGATCCAGCTCAACCCGTGCTTCAAGCCTGGGGCAACCGTTGATGAGCTTGTCGCGGGAGGTGTTCTCCACGAGGAATGCAGTCGGATCTTCCGCCGGAAGTACGATGATGGCACAAGCCAGCCGCTTCGTCTCCACACCCATCAGGAGACAGCCATCGGCCGTGGTGTTGGAGGTAAGAACTACGTCCTTACCACGGGGACTGGCTCCGGAAAGAGCCTCACGTACATCATCCCTATCGTGGACCACGTGCTCAAGAATGGCTCCGGCAAAGGCATCAAGGCAATCGTCGTCTACCCCATGAATGCCTTGGCGAACAGCCAGATGAATGAGCTGAAGAAGTTCATTTGCGCCGGCTACCCCGAAGATCAGCAACCTGTAACATTCGAGCGGTACACCGGCCAGGAAGACCGCCAACGCCGGACTGAGATCATCGCCAACCCCCCTGACATTTTGCTGACAAACTACGTGATGCTTGAGCTCCTCATGACGCGTCCGGAAGAGCGGCAGCTCATCGATGCCGCAAAAGGCCTGCAGTTCGTGGTGCTGGACGAACTACATACATACCGAGGCAGACAGGGATCGGATGTTTCCATGCTGTTGCGGCGTGTCCGCAACTACCTGGGGTCGGAGACGCTCCAGTGCGTCGGGACATCCGCCACTCTGGCCGCTGGCGGCAGCTTCACTGAACAACGGAAAGAAGTCGCAGACGTTGCAGCCACTCTGTTTGGAAGTGATGTCGAACCCAATGACATTATAGGAGAGACACTTACTCCCATCACCGGTGAGACCGACTTCTCCAGCGCGGATGTTCGCCAAAACATGCGAGAGTGTATTCTCAGTGGTGGGTTGCCAGATGGCATTTCTTTTGCCGATCTCAGCTCACACCCTTTCGCCGCCTGGATAGAGGCTCACTTCGGCATAGAGTATGTAGACGGTCGACTCACCCGGGTGACGCCGAAGAGCATTGAAACAAGCAGTGTTGCCGGCTCTCAAGGTGCGGCAACTGTCTTGGCAAATATGTTGAGCCTCGAACCTGGAAAATGTGCGAAAGCGATCGAACAGAGTCTTAATGCAGGATACCAATGCCTCAACCCAGATACCGGATTTCCATCATTCGCGTTCCGCCTCCACCAGTTCATTAGCCGCGGCGACACGGTTTATGCGTCCGTGGAAGCCCCTCAGCAGCGATATCTGACTCTGAACGGGCAGAAATATGTTCCTGGCGAGGAAAAGACGAAGCGTCTCTATCCACTGTTGTTCTGTCGAGAATGTGGCGAGGCGTACTACTCCGTACTCCAGCGCCAGAATGAACGAACGGGAACGACGGAATACATCGACACCCCTCCCTACGCCCCCGCCGGGGATGAAGACGGGGAGCCGGGGTACTTATACCTGAATATGGAGCGCCCATGGCCGGAAACGGAAGAGGAGATGATTCCGCTTGTACCGGATGACTGGCGGGAAATTCACCGGGACCACCAGCGAATCAAACCCAGCCGCAGGAAGGACCTCCCTCAGCGTGTCCCACTTGCCCCGAACGGTACGCTGGACAACAACGGCGTGATCGCTCATTTCTTGTCACGCCCCTTTCGCTTCTGTCTGAATTGTGGAGCAACCTACAGCGCCCGGCAGAAAAGCGATTTTTCGAAACTCGCAACGCTTGGCACGGAAGGCCGTAGCACGGCCACAACCATCCTCAGCCTGTATACGGTGCGTGCCCTCGGAGAGTCGTCGTTGCCCAAGGAGGCGCAGAAACTCCTCAGCTTCACGGATAATCGTCAGGACGCGTCCCTTCAGTCGGGACACTTCAACGACTTCGTGGAGGTTGGGCTTCTTCGCGCCGCAATGTACAGGGCGGTTGAGGACGCTGGCCCGGATGGCCTTCAGCATGACGTGCTGACACAGAAGATCTTTGGCTCGTTGAATCTGCCGTTCGAGCACTACGCGCAGAATCCGGAGGAACAGTACTCACAGCGGCGG
>JABGOW010000092.1:591-7476 GCA_018645275.1 Verrucomicrobiota bacterium | reverse complement strand
AACCAGCAAAAAACAAACATCAAACTTCGGTGTGCTTTTCTATTGAGTCAACGGGTTCTCTTTTTGAGATGACGACATGTGCAGTGAGTGAGGTAGGGAACTACACGCAAGTGTAGCTGTCCAAATCCTCGTGCACAGGTGTCGATCTTCTGTCCACGGCCCATCTTGACATACAGAAGGCAATTCCTCCGCTTCCGTCGAGGAAACCTCGCGTGAGTCCGTCTTAATCAGACGGTAACGAACAAAGGTATTGTCGTATTCCCGTAGAAGGAGAGTGACTGTGAGAAAGTGTTTCCGCTGTGTTGGCATCCTGTTTATCCCCTTGGTTCTGTCTTGCCTGTGCCCCTCCCGTGCTTCTGGCGAAGTGATGCTCCAGTGGTTTGAGAGCGACTGGGACGAAATGTACCGCCGCATGCCTGAGGTCGCCGAAATTGGCTATGACTACATCTGGGCGCCTCCTCCCACCAAAGCACCGACTGGGCAGGGAACGAAATGGGCCAACGTGGGTTATAACCTCTACGACCGTTTTGATATCGGCGATGTGCCGCAACGTGGTTCTCTCGGTACGCGTTATGGCACGCGCGGGTCGTTGGAGAACATGGTGAAGAAGGCTCACCAGCTAGACGTTAAGATCATCCCTGACATCATCATGAACCACAACGGGAACGGACCGGATTATCGGGAGTATCCGGGAATGACGGCCGAGGATTTTCATGTCACGTGGAGTGAGAGCTACGTCAACACACTCAACTATGACCGCGGTCCGCGCATGGATCAGTGGAGTGCTAACAACGGGTTTGGCGGGACGATGTGGCAGGAACTGGCTCAGCTCATTGATATTCGTACAGAGGACGATGGTGATTACGGACGGATTCCGGATCCCGACCGTTTCACGGGGGAGCAGACCCATGACGGGATCTATTTCAATTTTGTCGGGAGTCGCCCGTACTACCTGCGCCATCCGGGACAGTTCGATCGCTATCCCTACTATCCCGCTGACTATACGAACGAGCACGCTGTGGCTATGTTGGATCGTTGGATCGCCTGGTTGGGGGATGCGATTGACTATGACGGCTTGCGTCTGGATGCGGGCAAGCATACGCCGTACGAGTTCTTTGGTTGGCAGGGGAACGGCTTTCTGCATGAAGCCCAGTACAACTACAATCTGCGGCGAGGGTACGAAGATGATCCCGGTCTGCATGGAGGAGACGAGGCTGACGAGCTTTTCGAGAACTATCTGTCCGAGCGTGATGACGCCCTGATTTTTGCCGAGATTCTCAGCCCCTGGAACGAGATCGAATACTGGTACGGATACGGCACAAATGATCGCAATCCCATGCGCTTTCTCGACTACGCGATGAAGCAACACTCCGGAGCCAAGTTCAATGGCGACCTCAATGGACTCGGTGGCTACGGATCCGACTTCGGCCCCAACAGCGGCATTACCTATGTATGGGGGCACGACGAGGGACCGGCGAACAACGTCAATCTGGCCTATGCGTACATCCTGACCCATATCGGCATGCCGATGGTCTACTTCACCGGCAATAACATCACGTGGGAAAACTACGGTCGGGCTGCCTATGATCCCAACAACCCAAACGCAAACAAGACGTGGATGGTTCCCGGCTACGACAGCCAGGCGTTGGGCGACGAGTACAACGACATCCCCAACCTCGTCTGGATCCACCAGAATTTTGCGTGGGGTTCGGAAGAGAAGATCTGGGAGAACGACAGCGACTACTTCGCGCTTGAGCGCTACAGCGATACGAATGGCGATGGTCGCCAGCCTGGCGATGGTGATGCCATTATGGTGATGGCGCTGAATGATTCCGGATGGGATCTGGGCAAGACGCTGACGACCAGTTTTGAAAATGGAACAGTGCTCAAGGATTACACGGGGCACGCAGGAGACGTGACGGTTGGTTCCGGCGGACAGGTTTACATTGAAGTGCCTGGAAATGGCGGGCAGGGCTGGGTCTGTTACGCACCCAAGAATGCCGATCCAGCGGCGTTGTCATTCACATCCGGTGTTGCCGGCGGCGTGACTAATATTGAGTGGGTGGTTCCCGGCGGAACCCATGCCAATGACAAGACCAACTTCTATACGCGCATTACGTCGAGCAACCTGACCATGACGGTCGATTTTACCGCAACAGGCGGCTCTGTTGATAACGTGATGTTCAAGTGGGGGCAGGGCAAAGTAAAGCTGGGCGCGAACAACCACTACACCAATAACAACGATTTTGTCGTCGGAAACTACGAGGAGCTGACTGAGGCGGTTGTGGACTCGCAGTGGTCGCTGACGGTCGATCTTCCCGACACGATTCCGGAGGGATTGAATGTGGTTAAGGCGCGACTGTTCAACGCACGCAGTGGGGCGCGCTCCTATCCGGCGCTCTTCAATACGATCACCGAGGTGGTCTACGTCGACCGCTGGGGTCCCGAATTGGAGATTGAGAGCCCTGCACAAGGGGAGACCGTCAATGGCGACTGCGTGATGATGATCCGCAACCCGGACTACACGGCGCACGAGGTGTTTGTCATCGAAGGAGGCGTAACAAACGAAGCCTACGAGGTGATGAAGGGACTGTGGAAGTGCGAGCTGGCCGACCTGTCGACAGGATTGAAGACGGTAACGGTCAAGGCGACGGAGGCCGACTGGAGCGATGCGCGCAACATTATCAATGAGAGCGAGTACACTCGAAACTACACCGTGGCTACGCCAAGCCCAATTTCGGTCGCGGTTGATGGCGGGACTAATCTGGTTGAAGTCCCCTTCTTCAGCACCACGGTAACGGCTGCGGGAGCAAGCGATGTTCGCCTCTACTGGGATGGCTACCGGCTTCCCCTGGATGGCGCTCTCTCCAATACCTTTAACGGCAATGTGGTGTTCGATGCCGACCCGGCCAACGTGACGACGCAGCGCCTGTGGGGTGCTTTCGTCAATGGCGAGCACTTCTTTGAAGCAATCCGTGTGGACGGTGGCGTGACCAGCCGTGTCGTCGAGCGCGTGACATTTGACCTTTACGGTGGTGTGGCCAAGTATGACGGTATCGGCATCATCGACAGCGATGGCGATGGCGTTCCCGACAACGTGGAGATGCCATACTTCCAGGACGGGGCCCCGGGACCGGACCAGGCTTGGCCGGGGGATGACAACGACTTCGTTCCTGAGTCGTGGGAGTCATGGTCCCGTCTGAATCCCTACAACCATTCGACTTTCTATAGTGGGCAGTGGGATGACCAGAACGACTTCGATGGGGACGGGTTTAGCAACGGTGCCGAGGTCCTTGCGGGGTACAACGAGCACAATGACATTTATTGGTATGATATCTACGATGCGAGCGACTTCCCGTCGGGTAGCGCTACGACCAATTCGTCCGCGAGCTGGACGCCAACGACGGCGGTTCGTGGTCAGAATTTGCAGATTACCTATACGCCCGCCGATGGGCCGCTTGAAGGCGAAAGTGCGGTCTCGATGCATGTTGGACATTCCGTCAAGACCATGGGTGAGTGGCAAGAGGTAGAGACCGTTGTGATGACGGAGAGCGGGGATGATTGGGTTGGAAGCTACGCGGTTCCAACCAATGCGAGCTCTGTTGACTTCGTCTTCAAGAATGGCGATTCCACGGTTTGGGACAGCAATGGTGGTTCGGATTGGCAGGCGCAGGTTGACGGTGTCACCAATCGCTACTTCAACATGAATGGCAGTTTCGATGGCGAGCATGACGGGGCCTACACGGTCTTCGAGGGTGGTTCCGGGGTGATGCGCATCGACGCTGCGGTTCGCGGCGGGAATCTGTATGTGGCTACACATGGGGCCGACAATGACGGGAGCGATCACTTCCTCTTCGTCACCGATGAGTTGGGCGATGCGGAGGCGGCTATGTGGGGCAAGGATGGTATGCTCTTCTTTGAGCTGTCGCAGAAGCCCTACCTGGCATCGGAGGGGGCAGACTACAGCGGCCTCAACAATGTCGACGGCGACATTGCCAACAGTGCGTCAGCGCTTGAAGCCGAGTTCAGTTTGGTTGATGCCTTCGGTTCCTTGCCCGAGGCCGTGTATATCGCAGCCGTGGCCTACGGGGATAACGACACAGATGGCATCGTTGCGCAGGGCCCGCACACATGGAACGGCGACAACAATCTGGATATCATGGAGTTTCAGCGCGTGCCGATTGCCAGCATCGAGGATGCGGATGGCGATGGGGCCTTTGACGGGGCCCGTCCGCAGATGTGGACCGTTGTTGGCGGTGATACGAATAATGCCAACTACGGTTTGCGCCGCATGTTCCTCAACGAGTTGGCGGGCGATGAGACTGAGATCACGGTCATCGTTCAGCCTAATGCAGATGGTACGAACGTGGTGTCTGACGTGGAACTCTTCTCGAACATCAACCGTCGGGACTTCGCCGTGATGGAGGAGAACTTTGGCTCAGTCTCAACATTGAGCCAGACCAACTACTACCGCGCCTACGAGATGGAGAGCATCGGGGGAGGACGCTATGCTTACACGATCGGGGTCAACAAGTGCGGGGCCTATCGCATCAATGCGCGCTACCGGGTCAACGGCGGACCGTACGTCTACTACACCGACAATGGTCTGCGTCGTGACTGTGCCGTTGTGGCGTCACCGAAGAAGGCGCTTGAGTTGATCATGTACGAACTGAATCCGATGTTCGTGGAAGCCACCAGTGACGAGTTCGCCGGTCGCAGTACGTTTGAGGACGTGTACACGGTGAACGTGGACCGCCCGGACCGGGTCAACACGAACTACTTTGATTCGCTGGGTCTGAATATGATGTGGCTGCAGCCGATTCATCCCATTGGTTCTGAGGGACGCCAGACGGACCCGGACACGGGGTTTGCCTACGAACCCGGAAGTCCCTATGCGGTGCACAACTATTGGCAGGTGAATGCTGTCCTTGGGGATTCGAACAACACGGATCGTGCTATGACAGAGTTTACGGATTTCGTAGGGGCAATGGACTCGGTGGGTGTTGGTGTCATGCTGGATGGTACGTTTAACCACAGCGCCTGGGATTGTCAGATTGGTCAGATTGGTGTCGATATGGGGCTCACTTACGAGGTGTTGTCGACCGATACGAACGGCATTACAACCACGAACATCGTCGCCGTGGAGGCTACGGATCTGATTCGCGATGTTCGTCCGGAATGGTATTCGCGCACGGATCAGTACGGTGAGCATGCCAGCTACTATGAGAGCGGTTCGGAGAATAACATCGCCGTAGCGCCTGACCGCATTGACTTCGGGAAATGGAGTGATGCTGCTGACTTCAACTTTGGAACCTACGATTGCCTGGTTCAGGAGGCTGCGGGCAATACGAACAACGCCTGGGCTAGCCGGTGGAACAAGCGCTACCTGCTCGAGGAGGACCGCTTCGAGGGGCACGACGCATACACGCGTGAACTGTGGGAGTACTTCTCGCGATACTCGCTCTACTGGATGGCGCAGACCGCGCATCCTGCCGGCACCCCGCCCGAGGAATCGAGCAGGGGCATTGACGGTTTGCGTTGTGACTTTGCGCAGGGACTTCCCTCTACGTTCTGGGAGTATTGCATCAACAAAACACGCAGCGTGAAGTGGGACTTCCTGTTCATGGCTGAATCGTTGGATGGTTACAGCGAAGTGGCGGGAAGCAAACGCCATGGCGTCGGTTACCGCTCAAGCCGCCATTTTGACATTCTCAATGAGAACATGGTCTTCTACTGGAAGAGCAACTTCTTTGACTATCCCGATCGCAATAACCCTCAGCCGCACACGGATCCGGTGCGGCAGGCATTGGATGATCGCCGGAATGCCTTTGATGCATCGCCCATCTTGCTGAACCTGACGAGTCACGATGAGATCTACCCCTCCCATGATCCGTACCGCGTGCTTTATGCGCATGCCATCTGTGGTGCTGTGGATGGGGTACCCATGGTGATGTATGGTCAGGAGGCCGGTGCACAGAACGATTTCAACACCTATGCAAATGGTGGCGAGATTACAAGTGATGCGCATAACTTTGCGCGCTATGAGCTGAACTTCGGCAAGTCGATTGCGAACTTCAAGCGCTACAATCATATGACCAACATCTGGCACAATCGCGATCAGCCCCTGCAGGATGCCTATGCACGGATCAACAACGCACGTCTGGACTCGCCTGCACTGAAGAGCCAGGGGATGTACTTCCTGTCGCTGGACGGTGGTGGTGGCTATGACGCCGACATATTTGCTGTTGCGAAGTTCGAAGCACCAGGCGTGAGTGCCTCCACTCAGGATGTTGTGTTGGTGTTTGTGAACAACAACTACTGGGGGAGCACGAACAGGAGTGCCACGTTCAGCCTTGATGCAGACTACGGTGGCAACAACTGGTTCGGGATTGAGGCAGGCAAGAGCTACAACGTGGTCGATCTGACCTCAACGACCCCAACAACGCCCATATGGGGTTCACCTCGAACCGGTGCCGACTTGACTGCAAACGGCATCTACGTTGGACTGAACGGCGACGTCTCTGAAGGGCAGCAGGCCCAGTACCTGAAGCTCTATGACATTGCTGTTGGTGTGAACTACCCAGACGGCGATAGTGATGGAATTCCGGACTATGCGGATTGGGATGATGATGGCGATGGATTGCCTGATGATTGGGAGGTGCTGCACGGGCTGAGCACTACGAGTGGCGATGGTGGCGATGGTCCTGATGGTGATCGGGATGGAGATGGCATGACCAACTTGGAAGAGCTCCGGGCCGGCACGGATCCGAATGACCCCGATGACGCATTGCGTATCGACATTGAGCCTATGCTTGGTGGGGTTCAACTGGAGTGGACTGCAAAGAGCAACGTGAATTACCAGGTTGAATGTGCCGATGCGCTTGC
>JABGOW010000092.1:0-581 GCA_018645275.1 Verrucomicrobiota bacterium | reverse complement strand
ACCATGTGGGAGGCGAAAGGAAGTCTGCGTACTGCGACCAAGCCCGTTGAGACGGATGCTGACTATGGCGTTGATTCAGTGACCTCGCGGTTCTATCGTGTGAGGGTCAAGCCGTAGATGGAAAAAGCAGAGATCTGAAATTCGAAAGCTGAAATTGGGGATTTGATCTTCCAGAATGGGTGAGGGATTGGGCGTCTCGCCCAATGAATTGCCGTAGGTCGTGTGGGACTCGGAGTTTGTATGAAGAAAATAGTGGTGTTCTTGGTATGTGCGGTGGCTCTCATTGGGCTGTGGCTGCTCTACTTGGGGCAGTCAGAGGAGCCCGTGCGTCGTCCCGTTTCTGCGGTCCCGGCCGCAGGCCCAGTCGTAGAGGGAGCAGCGGAGCCGCAAGCGCGACCCCCTTTTGACATTGCGCTGACACCAGGAGCGCGCGACGTTCCGGGAAAGACCCCGACGTGGGGACTCTGGTATCGGAATACGGCTGCCCGAAAGGTCGCGGTTTCGGGGACCTGGGACGGATGGGAAGTGCGCGTTCCCATGGCACGCGAGAAAGGCATCTGGTTTCTGAACCTGAAGTCCCT
>JABGOW010000093.1 GCA_018645275.1 Verrucomicrobiota bacterium | reverse complement strand
CTATTCCGCCTCAATCAGCGTTTTCATACTTTTCATTAAACTTTTGACAGTACCGAAATAGCTACCGCCCTACCCCAATCGGCTACTCCTCGCAAGGGAGCTCCTCTGTTACCGGGTCCTCGGCCGCGGGATTGCAGTGCGCGTCAATCTGCGCAGCTGCTTCCGGGTTGGCCGCTCTCCACGCTGCGATACGCTCCTCCGATGGCGACCGGAAAATATAGTAGATAATGGAAACCGCTAGCAGTGCCACGATGGAGAGGAACTTGTAGTTGAGCAGTCCACGGGAACCGGGAATGCGCAACGGCGTCAGCGGAGAATCCCAGACAAGCTTCAGATTCTCTTCGCTATTGGTATCTCTGCCCAGAAGCGAAACCACAATCATTAAGAGAATGCAGATGCCACAGAGTAGCCCCGCCGCGTGCATGAAGCCCATGCTCCAGCCCGTCTGCTCCTTGCACAGGTCGAGGGCAAAGACAATCATGCCCAAGGCAAAACCAGACCAGAGGGTGATCAGGCCCGCCTTTGCCGTCGCCCGTTTCCAGAAGATGCCAACCATAAACACAGCGGTGATGGGTGGTGCGACGTAGCAGATCATAGAGGCAATGGCACCATAGATGGAGTCAAAGCGCCCGATGATCGGGGACCAGATGATGGCAATGACGACGCCTGTGACGGTGGCCACGCGACCGATGTGCACGAGCTTCTTGTCGGACGTATCGGGTTTGAAGCGTTTGTAGAGGTCGAAAGCAAAGAGCGTGGCGATCGAGTTGAGTGCGCCGGCGATCGTGCCCATCAGCGCGGCCAACAGTGCAGCCACAATCAGCCCCCTGAGCCCATTTGGAAGGAGGTTCATTACCATGTGCGCAAAGGCCTCTTTGGAACTGGCCATTTCCGGAAGATGACCATTCTGGATCAGCGCGAGACACAGAAGGCCGGGAAGCACGAACAGGAACATGGGGAGCAATTTAAGGAAGCAGGCAAAGAGGGCTCCCGCTTTTCCGTTGGTTTCGTCTTTTGCGCCAAGTACACGTTGGACAATCGTCTGGTCCGTGCACCAGTACCAGATGCCGATAACAGGATAGCCCACGACCACCGCGTGCCATGGCATGCCGCTGAAATCGCCGGAGGGGCGTAGCACGGAAATCATATTGGGGCCCACGGCATCATGCAGGTTCTGCCAGCCGCCCAGTTTGGTGAAGGCAAAGTACGTCACAATCGCAGACCCCACGAGAAGCGTGGTGGTTTGAATTGCGTCCGTGACGGTTACGGCAAGCAGACCGCCGACAACCACATAGACGCCGGTTGCAATCGCAATCATGATCATGGTTGGTAGCAGCGCATTGATCTCGATGCTAAACCCGAGCATGGCGTTGATGACAACAGCGCCCGCATATAGCGAGACGCCGATGTGAATGAATATCGCGGAGATGATCGAGATGAATGCCAGAAAGTCGCGACACCGGCGGTCGAATCGCTTCTCAAGAAAATCGGGTAACGTGGTGACATGGGCCCGCAGATAGAACGGGACGAAGAAGACGGCAAGAATGACCAGTGTGAAGACCGCCGCCAGCTCGAAGTTGGCATAGGCAAGGCCGCTCCGGAAGCCCTCCTCACACAGGGCCACAATATGAACGGTTGAGATGTTTGTGGAAAATAGCGACAGTCCAATGATTGGCCACTTCAGCGTACGCGCCGCCAGAAAGTAGGCACCATCATCCTGGGTGCCGCCCGCCTTAGCGGCCTTGCGTTTCTGAAGATAAGCGGCTCCGCACCCGACGGTGATAACCGTAAGAACATAACCAACCAGTATGACCAGATCCAAGATGTTCATGTACTGCCCTTCTCGCTTCTACTTTCCTGTGAACTCATCCATGGCTTCAAACATCGCCATCATATTTGCGGGTGGTACTTCAGGCAAGATGTTGTGAACCGTATTGAAGACGAACCCGCCTCCCGGGGCGAACGTCTCAAGGCGTTTCAGAACATGTGCCTTTACCTCTGCAGGCGTGGCTCGGTTCAGGACCTCTCGCGTGTCGCAGCCGCCCCCCCAGAAGCAGATGTCTTTGCCGAACTCCCGCTTCAGGCGCTCGGGCTCCATGTCAACGCAGTTGGTCTGCACCGGATTGATGACGTCGTAACCGGCTTCGATCAGGTCTGGCATAATCTGGTAGATCGAGCCACAAGAGTGAAGAAACGTCTTCATGTTGCTGTGCTGATGTACGTATGCGCAGAGCTGCGCGTGGCGTGGCTTGAACAGTTTGCGGTAGAGTTCCGGCGGCATAAACGGGCCGGTGTCGATGCCCAGGTCATCCCCGAAACGGAGAATGTCACACACGTCACCGACGGCGGCGCACACTTTCTCCAGCGTGGCGAGATGCGATTCCATCAGGGCATCAAGCAGCCGCTCGACGTTGGCTTCATCGATAAACAAATCCATCAGAAAATTGTCCATTCGGCGTAGGAACGTCCCCCACTCAAAGAGATTGCAGCCGCAGACAATCATCAGGGCACGGTCCGTTGATTCGCGTAGCGCAATTGTGCGTGCGCGCAGATCCTCCCAGAAACCATCCTTACCAGCGTGGTCCCAAGGGCTATGCACGAGGGCCGCCCATAGCACTTTGCCCATGGCGTCCGGAAGCGCAGCCTTCATGTCGCTCGGGTACTCGTCGAGCCACGGGAAGAGGCTCTGGTCATAGAAAGCCCCGCCGGCGGGCATGTGTGCAATCTCGGTCCCGTTCTGAAGCTGTGCCGACCACGATCCATTGTCGCACCGTTGGGGACGAAACCAGGTAGGATACTGAGCGGTCTGACCATCTGCGGTCTGGATATCATACCAATCTGTGTCGGCGTTGTTGAACGCTCGGCCCACATCGACTACGTCTACGCCAAGGCGATCCAGTACGGCATCCTCGGGCTGGGCGAGCTGCTGCACGACATCGTAAATGCGTGTGTGTCCGCCTTCGATGCCCAGGTGTGTCTTCAAATTGCCATAGGCCATGGCGGAGATCCCCGAGCTCGGGGTCGCACCAATGTCAACTGGTACGCGGTCAGGCTCCCGATGTTCAATGGCTGCAAGTACGCGCTCTCTTGATGTCATCTCTTCTCCTTGTATAGATTCATCTGTCGGCAAGCAATTCAACAGGTTCCAATCTGGTTCAGCATCGTCGTTCCACGCTTCTCGCGCTTACGCCTGTGCCTCCTCCATTGCTATGGCTGTCCATTCCCATAACCGCTGTGGATCGTAACGCACCGTGGAGATGTCCTTCATGATCAGTTCAACATGGCACTTGCCTTGCGATAGATCGAGAAACTCCCGGATCTGCTGCCGCGCCTGTTCAGGGCGCCAAACGTCCGTGGCCAGGACGGCCGGGCTTGGCTTCCGGCTGATGACATAGTCGGTTCCAATCTCTTCGATTGCGCGCTGGGAGTTGCACCACGGACTGACCGAGATCTTGCGCAGGTTGGGTATCCGGCGCATCAGGTCCATCTTACCATCCAGTGGCTCGCAGCAGCCGTAGTAGGTGATGCCCCAGCGCGCCAGCCAACGCAGGTCATGCTCGATCGCGAACTCCCAGTGCATCTGCGGCGATACTTCCGAAAAGATCTGGGCATTCGAGCATCCCCACATGTTCTTGGCCTTGATATGGGTTTCATCGTAGTCCTCGCCAGGAATGGCACTCGCATAGCCGTAGCCTCCGGACCCGACGCGCGTGTTGTCATTATCCAGCGAAAGCACGTTCAGTGCCTCAAACTGGTCCAGCTCCGCCATCCAGGCGTCCACCATGCGTTCTACGGCGGCATGGACGAAGTCAGGGCGATCAATCATATCCATCATGGCGTTCTCAATGCCGTACCAGCGGATCAGGAAGTCCCAGGGGGTGAACCAGATGTGTGTCTGTCCGACCTTCTTAACCGGCATGATGCCATCGTAGACGTCGCACATGGCTTCATAGCGGAATGCCGTTGCCTGTTCGTCGTGGGCGATGGTCGGCATCTTGATCTTCTCCAGGTCATCCCAATCCTGGATCTGTACGTTAAAATGCCGCGAGACAACGTCGCTCGACTCGTCCGTCTTCACGACATCGACATCCTCGATGATGCCAAAGTCTGTGCTGTGTACCGCGAGGGGGCAGCTGAAATAGTCCTTGATGACCATATCGCCGGGAAGGTGCCGCCACTGGTAGAGCTGCCGGCGCAGTTCCCGCTCCTGGTCCTGCGCCCACGAATGCTCGCAGCACAACGTCAACTCGTCGTCGACGTTCATCTCGTGCCAGCAGATCTCGTTGGCCCACACCATGGGGCGCTCGGCCTCGAGATCATTCAACTTGGTCCAAAGCTCTGCCTTCTCGGCATGCACAGGCAAGGCCGCGATCTCGGCAAGTTCAGAGGCCAGCTCGCGCAGAACGTCCCTGTCCTCGGGGTTCAATACAATCTGCTCCGCTTCCTGCCGCGGTTCGTAGTGACTTGGATCGTGTAGCATGAGTTGTTCCTCCCGCATAATCTTCTGACACACCAGCGCCATGAACGATATCCCCTGCGGACCACTTCCGTCTTGCCATTTCCGACGGCGGTGGATATTGAACATGCATGACGTCGCAACCACGATCTGCTACTTCGACCAACCCGCCAGTCTATCAAGCCGGCGCAACGACCTATCATATCGACGACTGCGCACCGCAGCTCGAGGCGATACGGGAGCGGCGCGTTCAGTTCCGCGGCTACTCAAACGGATTCTATCCGGGTGATCCAATTGACGCAGAGACTCTGCCGAGTCTCAGCAGTATCGGCTATATCGACACCGTCGGCTGGCAGGAATGGGGTGTACATCCACATCGCAATGAAGGGGTTGAGTTCTGCTTCTTGGAGTCAGGGGCGACGGTGTTTGGTCTTGGGCGCAAGCAATACGACCTCGGCCCCGGCGCCCTGACCATCAGTCGGCCATGGCAGCGCCACCGTTTGGGTGATCCCAGGATCGGCCACAGCCGCTTGCACTGGGTGATTATCGATGTGGGAGTGCGCTGCTCCGGGCAGGATTGGACCTGGCCGGCATGGGTTGTCCTCTCGAACGAGGATCGCGCAGAATTGACGCAACTGCTCCGCAAGAACCGCAGACCGGTGATCGCCAGCTCGGCGGATGTCAAACACTGCTTCCGCGAGATTGCCCAGGCGATGAATTCGCCTCAACCAAGCCGCTTCTCCCGGATCGCCGTGCACCTGAATCACCTGCTCTTGAGCATTCTCGAGCTGCTACGGACAGGACGTACGGCCAACGAAACGGTTGCGCGGCGACGGGATACGGTCCGCACATTCCTCAAGCGCTTGGCCGACGATCCCGAAGAACTGTCCCAGCCGTGGACTCTGGAGCAAATGGCTGACTCCTGCGGTCTGCGTACCACCGCGTTTGTGAAGTACTGTCACGACGCCACCAATGAGAGCCCGATCAACTACCTGCTTCAGGCTCGAACCAAGCATGCCGCCGCCCTGCTGCGCAGCGAGCCGAAGCGAACGATCACCGACATCGCGCTCACCTGCGGTTTCGCCTCTAGTCAGTACTTCGCTACCACGTTCCGCCGGCTGCACGGCTGCACCCCAACGGTGTACAGGCGCTCAGCTTAGTCCTGATGGAAGACCTCTTCCATGTCGGCCCACCACTCTCCCTCGGCACGGTCGGACAACGGCTCTTGGCAGGGCATGCATTCATCCCACCACTTCTGCGTCGTGGGGTCGGCCGCCATCTTGGCACAGTCGGCTGCGAAATCCTCGCCGTTGTACTCGAAGTAGCTGAAGAGGTAGTACTTCCCATCCGGCAGCTTGCGAAGATGGATCGAGTAATTATCAATGTGGCAGTCTTTGATCATCGCCAGTACATCTGGCCACACCGCCGCATGCAGCTCCTTGTAGTAAGGAATCTTCTCTTCTTTGAGCCCAATAACTGAACCGTACCGCTGCATGTCCCTCTCCTATCCTAGTGACCCGTCGCAAGTTCCGCCAACCGACTTCCGTAGGTTAGCATCAGAACGGCAATAATCAACGCACCGAGAGAGCCGCCCAGGATAACCCAGGTTCGTTTCTTGCATCCCTTCCATTCCCGTAGCACAAGCCCGAGCAGACTGCTGATCAGCACCAGCATGATCATATGAATGGCCCAACTCGTAAACTTGAAGTTACCCATTCTTACATGTGCAAGATTGTAAAAGAAGAACTGGCCGTACCAAAGCGCCCCTGTCAAAACGGCCATCGCAAAGTTGATCGGTAGCGAAGCTTGCTCTTCTCCGGCTGGCAGCTCAATCAGTTCGCCAAGTGTCTTGTGCTTCTTGTGCAGCCAAAGGCAATAGACCAGCGTGGTAAGAAAGGCCCCCGTATTGGAGAAGATGAAGACAACATTGCCGCTGAATTCCCCGGCCCCATGGGCCTCCGCTACATTGGCAATCGGAACACCTGCCTCAAGTGAAAATCCGTAGACCGCAGAGAGCACGCCGGCAAGTATGCAAAGCGGAACCCCCTTGATGATGGAAAAGTCCTTGTTGCTCTCATCATCGGCCGTGTCCGTTTCCTTGAAACGACCGGCCAGTCCGCAAAGCAAAAAGCCGATTGCGCCGGCAACCAGCCCGGCAAGTATCCACGTGGAGCCACTCCGGGCAAACATCTCGCCAAGCTGACCGCGAACCATAGGCGGAATAATGGTACCCAGAACACACGAGAGCCCAATCGCCAGCGCATAGGTCAGCGAGAACCCTAGATAGCGGATTGCAAGACCGAACGCCGTTCCGCCGAATCCATAGGCGATCCCCAGAACAAATGATAAGACCATTGCATTCCTTGGCGCTTCACGCAGAACCGCAGCGAGTTCGGGGATCGTGATCATGGCGCCAAGAATGGGAAGCAGGAACCAGCAGACGAAAGCTTGGGTCATCCAATAGGTTTGCCAGGACCACCCCTTGACGCGCTTCTGAGGCGTGTAGCAGACAGCCGCCGAGGTGGCTCCGATCGCGTGAATCAAACTTCCGAGAATGGGATTGGGGGCGATCATCGTGCTCCCCCGATCTCCTCAGTGTATTCGCCAAGATCCAGTGGGTACACACCATGCTCCCGCACAAGCTTCACAATATAGTCGTAGGTGTGCCCTGATACGTCAGTTGCGACCGAATGGTCAGACTGGAAGATGTAGCCGCCACCCTTGGCCGCATTAAGCTTGCGCAGCACCTCGCGTTTGATTTCATCCTTGTCACCACGCTCCCAAACCCGAATATCACTGTTACCGCAGATTCCAAGACGATGGCCATACTGCTTGCGCAGCTCTACGGCATCCATATCGGCCTTGGCTTCGAGAGGATTGTAGGAGTCAATGCCGATCTCAATGTAATCCTCAAGCAGTTTGTGTACGCAACCGCAGCCATGATAGATCACCGGCAGGCCGCGTGCGTGCGCTTCCGACGCCACAGCCTTGACCCACGGCTTGAAGTACTCGCGCCAGTAATCGGGCGAGAAGAAGGGG
>JABGOW010000185.1 GCA_018645275.1 Verrucomicrobiota bacterium | reverse complement strand
AAACGAGACGGAAAGTACTACCTGATCGCTTCCGGCTGTACGAGTTGGGCACCCAATGCCGCGCGATCTGCCGTGGCGGATTCCATTCTGGGACCGTGGAAAGAGCTTGGGAACCCCTGCGCAGGCATAAACCCACAGAACCAGCTGGGGCCCGAGAAGACCTTCGGAGGGCAAAGCACCTGCATCTTCCCCGTTCAGGGAAAGCAGGATGCCTACATTGCCATGTTCGACATCTGGCGTCCGGCAGACGCGATTGACGGGCGCTATGTGTGGTTACCGGTAACGTTCGAGCGTGACCGACTGCAGGTCGAGTGGAAAGACGAATGGGCGCTATCGTGATTCTGTGTCGATGTCCCTATCGGGCTAGCGCGGCAGTGGAGGCACGCGGCAGGAGCGTGGCGGGAATCAGTTCACGGCGGGAGCCGCTCCTGTTCTGTTCATAGACGCGCTCCAGATAGAGCCCGGCGGCTGTCTTGCCGATCAGGTGAGGATTCTGGTCAAAGGTGGACAGCGGCAGTGGGCAATCGGGAGTCACCTGATTGCCAGAGCCTAGCACTGAGATGTCGCCAGGCACTGAGAGCCCTGCCTCCAATACCCGCTTCATCATCACCTCGGCCACCGGGTCGCAGTAGCAGAAGATCGCCGTAGGGCAATCTTCCCCGCGCAGTAGTTGCAGAATCGCGTCTTCACCTTCACCTACACCGTTGTTGATCACTTTGCAGGATGCGCCAGCAGACTCGCTCAGCACCCGCCTGAAACCCTCTTCACGGTAGCGTGACGTACTGACAACGGCACCGTCGCCAACGAAGAGTAGCTGACGATGCCCCAGCTCGATCAAATGCCGCGCGGCATCACGCCCAATCTCTCTGTCGGCAGATCCCACGAAGTCAGTCGATATCTGCTGCATCTCGCGGTCTACGATGACCAGCGGGATATCACGCTCCCAGATCTCTTCAAAGTAGGAGCGCTCCATCTCCTCACTGCCCGGACGCAGGATGACACCGTCCACACGCCGATCAACCAACTGGTGAAGAATTTGCCGCTCCTGCTCATCACCCTTGTCGTGCTTGGACTTAGGATTCCAGCCAAGGAGCATAATGGTATCGTTCTCCAAAAAAACCGAGTGGATCCCGCTCACGACCTGCGCGTAGAACATACTGCTGGTAGGGATCATCACACCCGCGGTCCGGGTCACACCACTCTGCATTCCATGCACAAGCGCATTCGGGCGATACTTCAGCCGCTTGGCGATCTCAAAGATCTTCTCCTGCGTTCTTTCGGCGTATTTCCCGCCCTTCTTGTTCAAAATGCGCGAGACCGTCGTGAGTGTAACCCCCGCCTCCTCGGCAATGGTTTTCATCGTAACGTTCTCACGTGGGTTTTGTACGCCTGGTTTCATGGCGCTGATATTAGTTGTATTGTTGTTGCATTGTCAAGGACAGTGTACTGCTCAAAAATCCACTTACAACTACTTGTATCCACTCCGCCATTCTGCCACACTACCCCCTTAATAACAGGAGCCCAAAGATGAACAGCACTCTGATCATGAGACAGCCCGCCGCCTGGTGGGGAGCGAAATGGCGTGATGCGCTCCCCTCTGGAAACGGCACCATCGGGGCCGCGGTCTATGGCGCTGTGCATGATGAAACCGTTCTACTGACGCATGAAGACCTCTGGCATGGGGTCTCGACTCCTGAGCTGCCGGACGTCAGCGACCTGCTGCCCGAGATCCGACGCGTGCAGGATAAGGGTGAGTTCCGCAAAGCCAACCGGATCATGGCCGATGCGATCATCGAGCGCGGCTACGCTCCCGCCATCGGCAGTCCCCTCCCCCTCGCCGATCTCAAGATCAAGATGCCCGTTCACAAGGGCTTTCGCGCATACCGTCGCCAGCTCAATATGGAGACGGGCGAGGTCATGGTGTCATGGAAAGATGCCGACACCTCCTTCACCCGCCGCCTCTTCGTCTCCCGCCCCGACAACCTGGTGGCGATGGAGATCGAGAGCAGTAGCGCTGATCTTAGCGCAGACATCACCCTTGCACTGCATGATGTAGCCGACAATCCGGGAGGTGCAGACGGTCTGCCCACCGAGGTAGAGCTTCAATGTGACACCTCGGGGCTTATCCGCTACGCCGCGCGCACTGACGATGGCACTGACTTCGGCGCTGTCGCACGGGTGATGCCATTCGGCGCCGCCGGATCAACAGCCGCCCCCACACTAGAGCACTCTGAGCAGGGCGTGCACGTGGAAGGCGCCGCACGCGTCATCATCGTCGTGAAGCTCTTTGTACAAGGCAAGCGCCTGTCCGCATGGCGAGAGCTAACCCGGCAGCTAGAGAGTGCTGACATGGACTACAACGCCCTACTCGTGCCGCACGCGCTTGAGCATGGCGAGCTGTTCAACCGGGTCACGATTGACTTGGGCGCATCAGACCGCGACCACGACCGCTCAAACGAAGAACTCTTGCTCGACGCCTACGAGGGCGAGGCCCCCGTGGCGCTTGTCGAGAAGCTCTGGGCCTACGGCCGATACCTCCTGATTTCCAGTTCCCGTCCGGGCGGTCAGCCCTGTCCGCTACACGGCAAGTGGTCGGGCTCTTACCGTGGCATGTGGACCTTCCACATGGTCAACGAAAACCTCCAAATGATCTACTGGCAAGCGCTCTCCGGCATGTTGGCCGAAACCGTCCTGCCAATGTTCGACTACTTTGATCGCCTGATGGACGACTTCCGCGAGAACGCGCGCAAGCTCTACGGCTGCCGTGGAATCTACATTCCGGGTCCCTCCACCCCCGCCTCGGGCCTGCTCAAAACGATTGCACCCCACATCATCCACTGGACCGGTGGGGCCGCATGGGTGGCCCAGCACTACTACGACTACTACCTCTACACCGGCGACAGAACCTTCCTGCGCGATCGCGCACTGCCGTTCCTGCGCGAAACCGCCCGCTTCTACGAGGACTTCTTCACCATCGGTGACGACGGTTTCTTCGTGAGCGCACCATCCAATTCGCCAGAGAACTCGCCGGAGAATTACGCCAACGGCCAGAAGATGGGTTCCGCCATGCCGACCACGATCAACGCCACGATGGACTTCGCCCTGGCGAAGGAGGTGCTGACCCACCTGCTCGAGGCGGCCGAGGTGCTGGAACTCGACGAGAGCGAGGTCACAACGTGGCAGCAGATGCTGGAGCGTATCCCGCCCTACCAGATCAACCAGGACGGAGCCATCAGCGAATGGATGCATCCAGCCTTCGACGACAACTACCACCACCGGCACCAGTCCCATATCTACCCCGTCTTCCCGGGAATCGAGGTGACGCCCAGCTCAGACCCCGCACTCTTCAAGGCCTTCGAGACCGCCATCGAGAAGCGACTTGTGGTGGGCATCAGCGAGCAGACAGGCTGGTCGCTGGCGCATATGTCGCACGTCTGGTCGCGCCTGAGGGATGGCAACCACGCGCTGGAATGCCTCGACCTGATGTCGCGCTCCTGCATCACCAACAACTTCTACACCACGCACAACGACTGGCGCCACATGGGCATCGGCGTCGACATGACACACGCCCCCTTCCAGATCGACGCCAACATGGGCTGGAGCGCCGCCATCCAGGAGATGCTGCTCTTCTCTGTACCGGGCCGACTCTCCATCCTCCCCGCCCTCCCCTCCCGCTGGAACCAGGGTTCCATCACCGGCCTCGCCGCCCGCGGCGGTGTGTCCGTGTCAATCAAGTGGAACACCAAGCAGGAAGCGCTGCAGGTAGAGCTCTGCTCACCCGACCGGGACCAGACGGTCGAGCTGGAGTTGCCCTACGGCAAGACGCGACAGCTAAGCGTGACCCTCGAAGCCGGAGAAGTAAAAACAGTTGAGACGGGTGCACAACAGGCGGTCAATCTATGAAGAGCTGTGAACGCTTTATAGCCGCAGGCTTGAAGGACTCAAGACTATGACACTGACAGACAAAGCCCCGGGCTACCCGGACCGTTCACCTGACCTGGACGCCCAGCCCGGATTCCAGAATCCGCCCCCAGGCTACGGCGAGGCGCCCTTCTGGTGGTGGACCGGCGAGGACCTGGATATCGACCGGATGCTCTGGCAGGTGCGGGAGCTGAACAAGAAGGGCATCAGCGGCGTCCAGGTGAACTACTCGCATACGGATACGCCCGGGTGGCCAACAGACATCGCTGAACCAAAGCTCTTTACGGATGACTGGTGGCGCATCTACGCGCGCGTCTCCGAGGAGTGCGAGACCCTCAACATGGGCATCGGCCTCAGCACCTACACACTTGACTGGCCGAACGGCGCCGACAACCTGTTCGACCGCCTTTTCTATTCGAAGCCGGAATTGAATGCCATTGAGCTCGTCGCCGGAGAGCGGGTGCGCGTGAAGTCAGGCGAAACGACAACCATTGCCGGCTCCGACAACGGCTTCGCCGTGCGCGCCTATGAACGAAAGAACGGCGTCCTGCAGCGTGGAGGGATTGATCTATCCGAACGGGTACAAAATGGCGAAACCACCTGGACCGCACCCGACGGAGAGTGGGACGTATGGACCTTTGAGGCCGTTCGTCGTGAAGGGACATTGAACCCACTGATGGCCGAGGCCGGCAACACGGTAGTCCAGGGATTCTTCCAACCGTTTGAGGATCAGAATCCCGGTGAGGGATCGAAGGGGCTGAGCTACTTCTTCAACGATGAGTTGACCGTCGGGCTTGGAACCTTTGCCTGGAATTCTGATTTCGCAGATGCGTTCCGCAAGCGCAAGGGCTATGAACTGCTCGAGGTGCTTCCAGCCATGTGGGAAGAGATGGGCGACATCACGCCGAAAGTGCGTATCGACTACGCCGATGTACGCATGAGCCTGATGGAAGAGCGCTACTTTGAACCGATCTACAACTGGCACGCTTCACGCGGAATCATTTTCGGATGCGACAACAACGGGCGCGGACTCGAACCGCATGCCTATGGTGATTATTACCGCGCCATGCGCTGGTACACCGCCCCGGGACACGATACGCCCGGTGGCCATGCTAACCTGATTAAGGGCAAGGTCTCCTCCTCCATCGCCAATCTCTACCAGTTGCCCCGCGTGCAGCTCGAGGGCTATCACAGCCTCGGTTGGGGCGCCACCACCGCGCGCATCATGGAGGCAACCTGCGAGAACTACCTCTACGGCTGCAATCTTCTGAGCCTGCACGGCTGCTACTACACAACCTGCGGGTCGCACTGGGAGTGGGCACCGCCCTGCTTCCATTTCCGTATGCCCTACTGGGAGCACATGGGCACGTTCTTGAATTACTTCGAACGGCTCTCCTATCTGATGAGCCAGGGCCATCACGTCTGTGATGTGGCAATCATCTACCCGGTGACGCCATACGAAGCAGAAATGGATGGAGACAGAGCGTGCGACACCGCGTTTGATGTGGCCCGAAAGCTCATGGCCGCCGGTATCAACTTCGACTTCATCGATCACCAGTCGCTGGCACGGGCAGTCGTCGAAGGTGACAGGCTGATCGTCAGAGAAGCCTGCACCTCGTACAAAGCGCTGATCTTTGCAGACATGGATGCCGTGCGCTGGACGAGTATCGAAAAAGCTGCCGCATTTGCAGGGGCAGGCGGGAACGTCCTGACGGTAGGCGCCCTACCCTCCGCTTCAGATCGCGCAGGTCGCAACGATGCGGAGCTTGCCGCCATGAACAAGCAGGCCTTTGCAGCGGACCGCCGCCTCTCGAACGCCGACGCCACGGTGGAATGGATCCGCGATGCATTCGTCCAAGATGTGCGTGGCGTTGACGGCCCCGTGATGGCACAACATCGCAAAGTAGGCCCACGAGACGTCTACATGGTCATGGGTGCCAACCCCGGCGACGTGGTAGAGTTTCGCGCTAAGGGCATGGCGGAGTTGTGGGACCCGTGGACAGGTGATTCAGCACCATTGCGGATCATCAAAGAGACCGAGACCGGCACGCAGATGGAACTGCCACTGGAGAAGTATGAAGCGCAGATCGTCGTCTTCAGCCCCTGTTGTCATCCCGAGCTTGCCGAGGGATCTCAGACATCGACCTGCGGCCGAGATTCCTCGACTTCGCTCGGAATGACAGGACCTCTCACGCCTTCCACGCCCCTTGATGCTCCGCGTGCGGTATACGATCTCACAGCTAACACCTGGCACGTCAGCTTCGAACCAACCATGGACAACCGCTACGGCGACTTCCGTCTTCCCGTAACACCGCAGAACAAGACGATCGGGATCGAGGCGCGACGCTTCGCTTGGGCGCGCGAGACGGCGGAACTGGCAGAAACGGCCATGCGAACCGAGACCGATGATTCCAGTTGGCAGATGCAGCTACATGGGTACGGCCCACAGTTCTACATTCTCGGGCCGATGCCCGATTCAGCCGATCCTGCAGCATTCGACGGGGAGATTGCATCACTCGAACGCATCGACCCCTTAATCCCGATCAACGTCAACGGCGAGGAGTACCGCTGGCAGCCCTACGACTTCTCCTGGCGTTACGGGCGGGAAGGTGATCCCGGACACCAGGGCTTTCACGGCTTGAAGACCACCCTTTCAGACAACTTCATCCGCCTTGGCGACGATGCATCGCGTTGCCGTGGTGGGGCGATCATTCTGGGTCCACAGACACACAGCCGCTACTACATGTGGACCACCGCTTTGGCAGAAGAAGACACGCTTGCCGATATCCTCACCAGCCTACCGGCAAAAGAGGACGTTCGGATCAACATATCGCAGGTTACCGCTCCGGATGCACTCTTCCTGAATGGCGAGCGGGTCGATGATATGACCCAGCCCGTCTCTCTTGAAAAGGGAGCAAACCGCTTGGTAGTCAGGTTTGACGACTATGGAGAAAGTCACCTGGTTCTGCGAAAGCATGGAGCGCCATCGCCAAAAGAGAAGCAACCGCTTGCCATGAGCTGGCACAACGACCCGGCCGTGATTCCATATGACCCATCTGCCGGCGACACTCCCGCGGAATGGTTCCGATTCACCTCTGCACCGGGCACGACCGCCATTCAATTCCAGGAGCCGCCAACAGGAGAGATCCAGGCCTGGTGTGATGGGGCAAGCATGCTCGCGAAAGGATCCGGCCGGTTCGAGGTGGACAGCCCATCGGAGAATCCAGCACGAATCGCGTTGCGCATCGACAGCCAAGCCGGCCGCTCTGGCGGCGCTCTGATCCCCCAACCCATCACCATTGAGACCAGTGGCGAGGGCGTCATGCCGCTGGGCGATTGGTCGCAGCAGGGCGTCCTGAACAACTACTCAGGCGGCGTGCGCTACCGGACGACAGTCACACTCACGGACGAGAAAGCGCAAGGCGAGGTTGAGCTCGACCTGGGGAGCGTAGTAGCCACGGCCGAGGTCGCAGTCAACGGCCAGAAGGTGGGTGTCCGCGTGGCCCCACCGTGGAAGCTGGACCTGAGCGGCCTGTTGCGGGCCGGAGAGAACCAGCTAGAGGTGCTCGTCTACAACACTCTCTCCAACCACT
>JABGOW010000268.1 GCA_018645275.1 Verrucomicrobiota bacterium | reverse complement strand
CGCCACACTTCGTTGGTTACGCTTAAACGACTGACTTAGTCGATGGGAGTTCTGAACCTATCAGAAACGGTCGTAAACCGCCATTTTTCGTGGGGACCGGTCAATCTCACGGTTTATCCACTCTCTACAGTCCACTCCCCACTGTCTACGCCTTCAAGCGGGGTAAACGAAATGTCATACGCCACATTCCCGCTCCTACTGTTGACTCATTCAGCAGCGCAAAGAGCTCCTCTCTGAGGCTTTTGCCCTGCGAGCGCAAGACCGAGTGTTCAGTTCTCCAGGGCCTTCTGTCGTGAGAAATTTCGGAATCCCTGTTCGTCGACCGCCATCAGCGTAGTCGCGGCGAATGGCGCTCCTGGCTGCAGCGGGGGTTATCCCGCGGGTGTTGACGAGGACGTGCAAGAGTTCGCGCGCGAGATCGACAAGCCCAAAGCTATGCCGCCCCAGCTTGGACTCAAGTGCCAGACTGAACGCATTGAAGGCTCCGAATGCGGAGGGGTGCCCCTCCCAAATGAGAGGTGATGCGGTGGGCAGTAGATGGCGATTCACAACGCGGTCCCAGTGCTTCGAAAACCGGGCGATGCCGTCTAGATAGACCGCATCCATGTCTCGGGTAGAGAGAATGTCGTAGGGCGGTTCCTCGCGAAAGACCATGCCCCATTCCTGCATGTGCCGTGCAATGGGAGCTCCATGAAGCCGCTTGAGAATGCCGACCTGCAGCTCGGATGGACCGATCGCCACGAGGCGATTAAAGCCGGACTCAAACGATTCCGGTGTCTCTCCCGGCAACCCGGCAATTAGGTCTGCATGGACATCCGCCTTTGCCTCATGGATCAGAAAGTGCAGTCCGGATTCAACGTCTTGGCTCTTCATGGGGCGGCTGACGCGCTTTGCGACGACCTCGTTGAAGGTCTGAACCCCCGCCTCGATGTGCAGGCCCCCCGGTGGAAATGCAAGCAGCTGTTCGCGGAGTGGAGCTGGTAACCGGTCTGGCGTCATCTCAAGGTGGAGCTGCATGCCCTCTTGCCAGCGTTCGGCGAAAAACCGTAGCAGTTTGCAGGCATGGCTGGGGTTGATGTTGAAAGAGCGGTCTACGAACTTGAAGTGCCTGGCGCCTCGGTCGAGAAGCCGCTGGAACTCGGGCAGTATGCGGTCCAGGTCGAAATAGCGGACTTGGTCATCCAGGGCCGATATGCAGTATTCACAGCGAGAGGGGCAGCCGCGGCTGGTTTCGACATAGAGCGTGCGATGGCTGATGTCCGTGTCGGTGTAGTCCACGTAGGGTAGCTGGATTTTGCTTAGAGGTGGCGGGGTGGACGTGAAGACGCGGGGCAGTTGCCGACCTTCCTGTGCGGCACCGCAGATTCCCTCGATGACACCTTCCCCTTCGCCGCTGACCACGCATGCCACCTTGTCGGCAAGCGTGGAGGCCGTATCGTGGGCAATCTCGGGGCCCCCGAGAATGATAGGCAGGCCTGGTGCTTTGGCCTGCAATAGAGAGACCACAGACTCAACAGCGAGTCGGTTCCATATATAGACGCCGATTGCGACAACGGCGGGCGACTGCTCCATGATCGCTGCAGCGATTGCTGCGGGTGGATCCTGAAGGGTGAACTCGAACAGGTGCGATTGCTCTCGAAGCGCCCCGAGATTTGCGTAAAGATAGCGCATGCCCAAGCTGGTGTGGCTGTAGCGCGCGTTGATGGCCGTGAGGACGATGGCAGGCATGATATGGCAGTTTGTTGCGGCCTTTTCTATTGAGTTCGCTCCGAAGTTCATGGAGAATACGAGGAACTACTGAGCGAATGCAAGCGAGAGCAGAAGTGTTTCTGTAGAGAGGACGATCACTAAGTGGCAGATCGGTTAACATGGCGGCGATACTACGCACGTGGGACGCGGCACGACCACGAGAGCTACGGTGCGGTCTGTGACACCACTTCTGCCAGCCGAGGGTTGGCCTATCATCGCGTAGGTGACAAACGTGAGGGGCTTGTCTATCGGGCTGATCCGACAGCTGTTGAGGTCCTTGTTTCGCAGGGAACGTATATCCTGAGTCCGGTTTTGGCGGGGGGCTATCTGATCTGGACGGAGCTTCGCCGCGGGGCCTGGATAATCCGTGCGATCAGTACGAGCAATGTCGCGACCGGGCGTATCGTTGAGCCCGTCGCCTGTGCGGGACGTCCGATCCACCTGAATGCGGCGACCCGAGAGGGGCAGACGGTGTTGGTGTGGGAGGAGCGTTCGGGGAAGCGCACGCGGATTCGTGGTGTCGTGATCAACGCTGGCCAGTTCGGGCAGCCCGTGGACATGACAGCGGGAGTCTCCAATGCCTACGACCCGCAGTGCATTGTCCTGCATGATGGCCGTGTGGGGCTAATCTATTCCGCATTCACGGATGGACAGTACCGTATCTACATTCAGTTCTTCAGCGACGTGCTGTATCCGGTGGGGATGCCGGTTCGGGTGAGTGATGGTATCAGTGGTGCGCTTTACCCGTCGCTCTGTGAACGGAGTGAGGGAGGTGTCTGGTTCTCGTTCGCACAGATGGCCGCGTCTCCGAGCCGGGAGCATGTCGTCAAGCACGGGCGTCACCGTGACCAAACCTCCATGTTTGCAGCTCCGATGCGGCTCATGGTGGGGGCTCTGCACAACGAGCACGTTTACGCTCCGTATGCGCCGCCTGATGGCGAGGGGCTGCAGGGGCATATGGCATCCATGATCGTCTTTGGTTCCGAGGGCTCCGCGCAGAGCCGGGTGTTTGAAGATGACGATGGGCGTCTCCGGGTTCTGTTGCGACAGCATTGCGACCGCGAGCGCACGTCCTACGAGGATGATGATCGCGTACTCGTTCGGAGTAAGCTAAAGGGCGCGGTGGAGGGGGGGCACTGTTACGCCAGCATCTGCCTCATGTCACTCTTGGATGACCGCTGGTCCAAGCCTCAGGTTCTGATTTCGGCTGCGCATGTAAAGGGCCCTCTGTCGTATCTTCGAGACGGTAGAATGCTGTCTTTTGCGTTTACGGAGGATGGTCGGCACACGGGATGGAATGCAGCCGGCGAGTGGATGGATGCTGAGAGTGAAGTGGCGGTGGGTGCTGCTGAGGTCGAGCTGTCAGCCGGCGATGCCCCCCGTTACGATATGCGACCTTTCGGTATTGCCGCTGTTCCTTCGCAAGGGGTGACCGACCCCACTTGTGCTGACGGTGCGGGCGGCGATTACCAAGTGGCCCTCGGGCAGCTGCACGCGCACAGCGAGGTGTCCGTCTGTCACCGCGCGATCGACGGCGATGCGCACTTCAACTACCGCTTTCTGCAGGATGTCCAGCATTGCGATTTCGGGGCTATCACCGACCACGCTTTCAACATGTGGCATACCGAGATGCTGCTCATGCGAAAGTTTGCGCAGTACTATTATTTCCCTGGCGAATTCGTGGCGATTCAGGGGCACGAATGGACGGGTAGCAGCATGCAGTCATGCAGGCACGATGGGGGCCCCTGGGGGCATGTCACCCCGTTGTTGCTGGACGAGGACTCAGACCTGGTGTGTTACTACCCGGGAGATGAGGCGTGTGAGGGGAGCAGCCTGCCGCGCCTGGTCAGTTGTTTTGGCGATCAGCCCGTAGTGGCCCCACCGCACCACATGGCTGATGCACTACATCCATTCAAATGGGGAAACTTCGATGCGGGGCTCATGTCTGTCGTGGAGCTGTTTCAGGATGGGCGCGGTTCCTGTGAGAGTCCTTCGGCCCCCGGTGTCTCCCGTTCCCTGCATGTGGAACAGGGCCCTTGGTGTGATACGGAGCTCCTTTCGGGGAAGCGCTTTGGCTTCATTGCGGGTGCAGATCATGGGGGCGTGGCGCGAGCGGGCATCCTGACGCGGGCGCTGACGCGCGAAGCGCTTTATGAAGCGGTCTCGGCAAAGCGGTGTTTTGCGACGACAGGTGTGGGTATCGAGATTGAGTTCAGCTGCAATGGTCAGGCAATGGGAAGCAGCATTGAAACCACCGAGGGCGAGTTCTCTCTCGGGGTTGTTGCTCCCGAGCCACTGCACGCCGTGCACCTCATGCACAACGGGCACGTGGCTGAGGGGTTTGCCGTGCACGGGACCGAGTTTCACCATACGTGGAGCGTGAAACGTCGACGCCATGGAGAATTCTGGTACTGTCGAATCTTGCTTGCAAGTGGCGAATTGGCGTGGACTTCACCGATATGGCTTGATTAGGTCTTCTTCACTCGTTGAGGTGGCTGCGGGGATGCGGTGTTTCGGTCGTTGGCATGGAGAGAGTCTGTATGATGCGCAAACGAATGCGTTCGTTTCTGTTCCTTGGGATAGGGCTGGGGCTGGTTTCCGTGACATTCCTGATGAGGGATCGGTTGTGGCAGCGCAGTGACTTCCTTACGTCAGAAGAGCGCGAGTGGATCAACGACTACTACCGTGGCGTTGTGGTCGCTCCCGACCCGCGCTGGCGCCCCGATGCTACGGTTCAACAGCAGCAGATCTATGCGGGCCTCACCACAGACTTCATGGAGCTCGTCGAGCGCAAGCTTGGCGTGCGCTTCATGCGGCTATATGCCCAGTCATGGGAACAGGTGTTGGCTGCTGATGCCCGCCGCGAGATTGACATCCACCCGGTGCTGGCGCAGTCCGAGGAGCGCTCCAAAGACTGGGTCTTCACGGATCCCTACATCCGCATCCCAATGATTATTGTGATGAGGGCTTCGTTGAAGGACAAGTTCTCACCGCAGAAGATGTCGACGATGAAGATGGGGGTTGGCAGCGGCTACGGGATTGATGCCTTTGTCGAAGAGCACTGCAAGGGGTACAACATTGTGCCTGTCGAGAGCGACCGGTTCGGGCTGATCAAAACGGCGATGGGAGAAATCGACCTCATGATCACGGATCTCGCCTCCGCCTCATACTACATTGAGCTCGAGGGGCTGACCAACCTGCGACTGGCGGCCACAATGGGTTCGCTGTATGAATTCAGTTTTGCCTCGCGCCGCGACAACCCCCTCCTTAGTAGCATCCTGAACAAGGCCCTTAAGGAGATTACGCGGGAAGAACGGCGGGCCATTTATGACCGATGGATCGTGTTCGATGTGAAGCCCTTCTACCGGAACCGAGCCTTCTGGTACTCGGCTGGCCTTACGCTGCTGACCGTTGTTGTCGTCTTGGTGGTGATCGTTGTCTGGAATATGACCCTGAAGGTTGAGGTTGAGGGGAAGACCCGTGAACTCAAGCTGGCCCGTGACAGACTGGAGGAACGGGTCGAAGAACGGACGGAACAGCTGGCGGAGGCAAACCGCGCGCTGCAACGCGACATTGAAGGGCGGGCGGAGATGGCGCGAGACATCCTTGATATCAGTGGAGGGGAGCGTGCGAGAATTGGGCGAGAGCTGCATGACTCCATTGGACAGGAAATGGTGGGGGTTACATTTCTGAGCCGGGCGGTGCAGTCTGATCTTGCTGACGAACGTCCTGAGGAAGCAGAGCGGGTGGGCCGTATTGCCGACTACGTGGAAAACATCATTACGGGAATGAAGCGGATTGTGCGCGGGCTGCTCCCTGTTGATATTATGGACAAGGGCTTGGTTGTGGCCCTTGCCCAGCTTGCGCGCGAGGCGACGCGTATGTACCGTGTTGAATGCCGTTTTTCATGTGACAATGAAGAGGGGTGTCGCCTTTCGGACAACGCGCTCGCAACGAACATTTATCGTATCGCTCAGGAGGCTGTGGGGAATGCGGCAAAGCACGCATCCGCATCGCGAATTACGATACAGCTCACGGCTGAACAGCGGGTAAACGTGCTCTCTATTGCTGACGACGGTCATGGTATCCAACAGAAAGATGGCCACGCCGGTATGGGGATGAAGATTATGCGCTATCGAGCAGAGCTTGCTCGGGGTAGCCTGGAAGTGCATTCGAAACCGGAAGAGGGAACGAGAATCGTCTGCCGGTTTGATCCGGGGGTTCACCTGGACAGTGCGGATTTGGTATAAAGGAACGGCAGTCCGGTTTGGGCATGCCGAAAGGAGACGGGATTATGGAGATCGAGACATCAGAGATTGGTGACGAAGCGACTGAGACATGTCGACGCATTGTATTGGTCGACGACCATCCGATCGTGCGCGATGGATTGGTGCAGATGTTTGCCCCTCAGGCGGATCTGACGGTCTGTGGCGAAGCGGGCTGTATGGATGACGCCCTGAAGGTCATTGAGGAACAGAAGCCTGACCTCGCGATCGTCGACATCTTTCTTGAGGGCGTCAATGGTATTGAGCTCACCAAGATGCTGCATGAGCGTGACCCTCGTCTCCCGATTCTCGTCCTCTCCATGCATGACGAGGGCCTCTATGCCGAACGTGCAATTCGTGCCGGAGCCAGAGGGTATGTCATGAAGCAGGAGGCCTCCCGCACAATTCTTGAGGCCGTGCGTTGCGTTCTCGATGGGAAGCGCTACGTCAGTCGCCATGTTAGCGAGATTCTTGGCGATCATACTGTGGATTCCGATGAATCCCAGTTTGAGAGTGCGGTTGGCAGGCTGAGCCCACGTGAACTGGGCATCTTTGAGTGTGTTGGGGCCGGGAAAGACCGCAGTGCAATTGCCGAGGAGTTGAGAATCAGCATCAAGACGGTCGAAACCCATCGCGCCAGCATTAAGTACAAACTCAACGCTCGCAGCGCCGCAGAGCTTCAGCAATACGCCACCCGCTGGGTGCAAGGGGAGGGTGGGAGAAAAGCTGAAATGGGGAAAGCTGAAAGCTGAAATGGGGCCCTGCACTCAACGGCCCACCGTCTACACTTCACAGTCGACACTTCCCTACGACCGGTAGTTCGGAGCTTCCTTCATGATCTTTACATCGTGGGGATGGGCCTCATGCAGTCCTGCGGAGGACACGCGCGTGAACTTGCCGTTCGCTTGCAGCTCTGCAATCGTCTTGCAGCCGCAGTAGCCCATTGAGGATGTCAGGCCGCCACAGAATTGTGTCATCACTTTCTGAACCGTGCCGGCATAGGGGACGATGCCTTCAATGCCCTGTGGAACGAGATCGTCTGCATCTACGTCGGTCTGGCTGTAGCGCTCCCGGCTCCCGGTTCCCTGTTGCATCGCTGAGAGACTTCCCATTCCGCGGTAGACGACATACTGGCGCCCCTGGTGAATGATCTTCTCGCCCGGACTCTCTTCTGTTCCCGCCAGAATGGAGCCGAGCATAACGGTGTCCGCGCCGGCGACGATTGCCTTTGGCACATCCCCTGAGTGGCGGATGCCGCCATCCGCTACAACCGGGACCGAACCTTCGAGTGCCGTGGTCGCTGCGTGGATGGCCGTGATCTGAGGAATGCCGACGCCGCAAACGACGCGAGTCGTGCAGATGGAGCCCGGCCCGATGCCGATCTTGACTGCATGAGCACCTGCATCGCGCAGAGCCAGTGCACCATCCGCCGTTCCTACGTTTCCAGCGATGATGTCGATGTTGGGGTAGTGCTTCGCAATCCACCGGGTCATATCCATGACC
>JABGOW010000135.1 GCA_018645275.1 Verrucomicrobiota bacterium | reverse complement strand
GCGGTCAACGGTGAAAGGTCCTGACGGCATTGGCGGACCCTACAAAGATGTCGAGATCATTATGCAGCCCGATAAGAACACCCAGAAATGGGAGGGCCAGCAGGCGGTCGACTCTTTCAATCCCTACCAGGTGGGCGACAAGTGGTATGGATTCTATGGCGGACACTATCATCATCCCTGCGGTAACTGGGAGGTCGGACTGGCGGTCGCCGACAAGCTCGCCGGTCCCTGGAAGCGGATGCCTGAAGCATTCAATCCGGTTCCGATTGTGACAAGATTTACCGAAAACCCCGTTACCTCTCAGCTGCCGGACGGGCGCTACCTGGCGGTCTTCGATTCCCTGGGACCGTGCCAGATTGGCTACAGCATCTCAGAAGACGGGATCACCTGGCCTCTCGAAACGCGGCTTACCGTGCAGACCGGCGCCAACAAATGGGTCGGTGACGGTGATCACAACATGCGCACTCCGCTGTGCGCGGTCCGCGAAGACGACGGCACGTTCACGGTGATCTACACGGCCAAGATGAAAGATAGGGGTTTCTGGGGCGTTGGTAAATGCACGCTGGGATGGGAATAGGGGGATTCCAGATCGCCGAGATCGACCTGGTGGGTGTTGGTTGGTAAGTCTGAGAAGTAGAAACATGGAAGCGACATTGAACTCAACCATCTTTGACATACTGGAAGGGCCGGACGAACCGGTCATCACCGAAGACCATCTGGATGCGCAGGATATCCAGGGCGGATTCGAGGGTGGTCGGCTGCTCAAGGTGGATGGTGTGTACCATATGTTCCCCACGGAGCGGGCCGGCATTCCCGGCGCGGGGCCGGAGCGCGACAGGATCAACACGCGTATCGGGCATTGGACCAGCGAGGATGCTGTCAATTGGACGCGAGTCTCGACGCTCTATCAGTCCAGTGGCAACTACACCCACATTGACACGGACCACCCGGCATCTGACCGTCGGGCGGCCATCTGGTCGTTTCTGCCGGTATTCAACCAAGCAGAAGATCGCTGGAACGGATTCTATGTGGCTTACACATGTCAGCCGGATATCTCCCCCGTCCACAGCTTCGGCCGCATCTGGCGGTCGGTCTCGCAGGCACCGGGTATGAGTGGTGTGGGCGGCCCCTATGAGGATGCCGGCATCGTCATGGAGCCCGGCCTAGAGACTCAGGCGTGGGAGGGACGGCAGGGCGTGGATTCCTTCTTTCCGTACCGGGTGGGCCAAACATGGTTTGCGCTCTACGGCGGAGCCTTTCCCTTTGAAGGCGATGATCGGATCCATGGAACCAGCGGCAAGTGGTATGTCGGCCTGGCCCGAGCCGACGATCTTGCCGGGCCTTGGCTGCGGTTGGGTGAGGATGTGAACCCGGTGACCAGTATTCACCCCTGGTTTGTGGAAAACCCCTTGGTGACCCAGTTGCCAGATGGCACCTACATCGCCATGTTCGACGGTGGGCCCGAGTGGTTGAAGCTTCCCAACATGTTCGGGTACTCACTCTCCGTCGACGGCGTCAACTGGTCGGAAGCTATGTATTTCCCGATTCGCACCAGGGTCAAGCAATGGTGGCACACCATGCGCACCCCACTGGGATTGGTCCCGGAAGGCGACAACGTTTACACGATTGTCTACAACGCCATCAACGAGCGGCGGTTTCATCCTGCCGGTATGGTGCGGGTACGGCTCAAGCCGGATGTGTTGAAGAGGCAACGAGAATTGATAGGTGCTGAATAGTGGACAACAAGATGATGAGCAAAGAAGACATGCCGATTGATGCCCTTGGCAGGAATGGTTACCGCTATCCGATGCCAGTGTTTAAGAAGAGCAGCCGCATGCTCTTCATTGGCGACTCGATTACAGAGATGAACAGATGGCTGAACGAGAATGATCGTAACCATTATCTGGGGCACAGTTTTGTGTTCCTGCTGGCTTCTCGACTTGCCGTTGATATGCCCGAAGCCCAGCTTGATTTCTACAACCGGGGAATCAGCGGGAATACGGTGGCTGACCTCCGAAACCGCTGGCAGGAGGATGCCATTGACATGAACCCGGATGTCCTGACCGTTCTCATAGGCGTAAACGATGGGGGACGGGATGTGTCACCTGAGGAATACGAAGCTGACTATCACCATATTCTCAAGAGGAGTAGAGACGCCAACCCGGACCTTAAGCTAATCCTTATGGACCCTTTTGTTCTGCAATCCGGGAGTCTAAGCGGCAAAGGGGCCTGGAACTGCTGGCAAGCTATTACGGCTGCCTATCGCAAGCGTGTTGCCCGGCTGGCAACGGAGTTCGACGCTCTCCATATCCCACTGCAGGACCTGTTTGATTCCGCCGCCAGAATAGCTCCGGCGTCACACTGGTTATGGGACGGAATGCACCCGCTCCCGCAGGGACACGAACTTATTGCCCGCCATTGGCTGATGGCGGTCAATGCGCGGTGGGGAAATGAACGTGAAGTGCGACAATAGAAGAAGACTCTTGACTGCGCTCGGTCGGGTTATGAACCAGAGCAAATCGGAAATGACATGGAGAATATGACTCAACAACGCATTTTCATCTCGGGACTGCTTGGCAGTGTTCTTCTGCTGAGCGCCTGTGGGGCAGCTCCCGTTGCAGCAGGAAGCGGGGTGCCATCCGTGATTCTGGACGTCTTTCCGGAATCCGTTGCCCAGATGCCTGCGGATCAACAGGGTAGGACGGTGATGTCCGGGAACTACACGCCCACCAGCAGCCTGTGGGGCAAGCATCTCGACGAAAGTACCGTGTTTCATCATGAGATCAAGCATCTGCAGGGCGAAGATAACGCGTTCAACTTGCGTATCGGCAAGGGAGGGCAGCTCTATTCACTGCGTGGCGCTTTTGGTGAGAGTATTCCTCCACAAGGCGTTGGCAGTCCATGGAATGACGAGGTGTGGCAGTTTGTTGCCGTCTGCGGCAAGTATCACTTTGGACTGAGGAATATAGAGCATGCCGGGGCCGTTTCTGAAGAGGTCGTCAAACGCTTCAAGCAATCACCATATTCATATACCTATTTTATCCATAACTCCGGCGCCTATATGCCGATCAGCATGAATTCGGGGCGTGTTACGCTCACTTGTGACGTTCTGTTGGACAAGAAGAGCCCAGGGAAACTCGATCTCATCCTGAAGGATACTACAGGAGAGTCCCGAAGAGAGATTGGAACAATAGGCATAGAAGCAAAAGGTATCCGCTTTGGCAGCAAACAGATTGCTCCATGCCAGGTGGGCGCATGGTACAACATCTCACTCTCCTTCAATCTTGGCAAAGAAGACCGGAAACGGGGCATCCTTACCGTCAAGGGCAATGGACGGGAGACAACGGAAGACGTCGCGCTGACAGACCCTACCTTTACTAAATTCAACTGGTTGGGGTTCTCCGCCGTAGGACGCACAGGCCTTATCAATATCGACAATCTGAGTGTCAAACGTGTAACAGAAAAATTGACGGATTGGGCCATCAAAGAGGACTTTGAAGACTACACTGCCGGACAGGAGTTTGGCTATGTGCCGGGAAGAGACAAGACCAAGGGCTCTGATGGCTTTGTTTCCGACCGAATTGCCCTTTCCGGCTCAAACAGCCTGGAAATTCATGACGGTACCGACGGGTGGGCCCCCATGGTGAGGCTGGATGTCGGCACCTCCATTGCCCGAAATCTATATTGCCCCCTGCTGGGAGTAGATCTCCCGGATGACGGCAGAACGTATCGTACGGTTAACTGGGGCTTTGTGCCACAGCTGAAGACCCTCCACAGGTCGCCACTCCTCTATTACGTTCAGACCCGTGATGTGGGCGACGGGGTCATTGAGGTGACTTACGTCGTACATAATTTCAGTGTGCGTGAGGATATCGTGTTTGACTGGCTGAACGCTCCGTGGGGAGGAACGCGGATCACCAGTTTGCCCTTCCACTATGTCAGTTCCCCTGATGGTAAACTTGTTAAGGACCCTCAAAATGCCGGCTTGATAACCGATGTACGAGAAACGGGGGGTTGGAATCTGAGCTGCGCAACGGAGGAGCCGGACAGTCCAAGCCTGGCACTGGTATTCGGAAGGGATAAGAATCTGGAATCCGAGCTGCAGAAGAAAGAGCAGGGACTGCCGCATTGCCAGTTTGCCCATTCACTCTATCGTGATTGGACAACCTACAGCGAAGATCGGAATAACATGCCGCCAAGACGCGAACAGGATTGGCGAAACTATGACGTCGCAGTGGTTATTCCAAAATTTCGTCTGACACCCGGAACGACAATCTGGTATCGCAGTTATCTAGTCATAAACAGCAAAGATAGAACCATCGAGTTGGCAAAAGCGTTGGTCGACAAAGTCGATTACGGACTGCGTGTCTTTGATCCTGAAACGACACCGGAGGTGCCTGTGACTATCGGGAAGGACGGGAAGGTTTCCCGTCCTACGGAAAAAGGCACACGTTCTGTAGGACGGTCCCGACCTCGTGGAGAGTCGGGATTCCCGTCCTTCTCGCTTTTTGCACATCCGGTGCCCGGCACGATGCCGTTGTTCCTGATTGAGAACGCAGCGACCGGGCAGGAGGTGATCACGACTGACCCCTATGTTTTCGTGCCCCAGGAGAAGCTGAATTTCGGTCTTCCTACTGAACACCCGCATGCTGACTATTACAATGAGGCCATCGGCTATTCTTTGGATAAAAACAATAGTAAGTGGAAGCGTCTGCTAGGCTATGCCTATATCGAAAAGCCCAAAAGTGGAACGTGGCAGCGCCTTTCAACCGCAGCGGGCAAGAGCCTTGTCGCCAAACCGAGTAAGTTTAACCTGGATCTATGGGTAAAGAAGCCGGGTATCAACACTCTGTGCGATTCGGTGCCGTGAATATCCTATATTTCGCAATATTCGAGGTATTTGGCTCTATATCGAAGGCCGTATGTGCATTCCCGCGGTAATGTTCTGGTACATATTGCAGGAACAAAGGAAACTTATCCCGGAAATTGCGGAAGGATAGAACAGTGAATAGAGCAGTTATGGCAGGTGTGGTTATGGCAAGTTGTGCATTGTGTTACTCGTGCAAGAGCGCGGACGGGGCGTCAGCCGATTCGAGCTGCAGGGTCACGGACCTTCGCTGCGAGGATCTGGTTGATCCGATCGGTATTGATGTGGTTAAGCCGCGGCTTTCCTGGCGGATGGAATCCGCTGCGCATGGCGCCGCCCAGACGGCATACCAGGTGCTCTGCGCCACCTCCCCTGCCCTATTTCACAGAGGGGCAGCGGATTTGTGGGATTCGGGCGAGGTCGCCAGCGACCAGAGCCAGCATGTGGTCTATGGCGGCAAAGAGATCGCGCGTGGCACGCCGGTCTATTGGACGGTGCGAATTTTTGATGAAGATGGGAACAGCTCCGCCTGGGCTGAACCCGCCATGTGGACCTATGCCGGTATGGCATCCGAGACGGACTGGCAGGCCGAGTGGATTACCCACAGCACCAGTTCGCCCTGGCTGCGCCAGACCGTGGAACTGCAGACGGTTCCGGACAGGGCGACCCTCTACATCAATTCCATGGGCTACTTTCAGCTCTTCATCAACGGCAGGCTGGTCGGAGCAGATGAATTCACACCGCATGTGAGCCAGCTCAACAAGCGCAGCTTCTGCCTTACCTACGATGTGACCGACACCCTCACGAAAGGCAAGAACGCCATCGGTTTGTGGTTGGGCAGCGGTTGGAGTCGTGGTGGAGCGGGCGTGAAACTCGAACCGGCCGTGCGGGCACAGCTCGAGATGCGGGATGTCGAAGGAAACGTGGCAACCCTCGTCACCGACGAGACCTGGCACACTAAAGCCAGTTCCCTGGCTTACCGGGGGAGGTGGAGTTGGGGCAATTTTGGCGGCGAGGTGCACACCGGAAGCGAGGACCAACCTGACTGGGCCGCCGCCGATTTTGATGACAGCGGCTGGCCTACGGCTAAGTTGGCCAAGGTGGCGGACTCGATCGTGTCCTCAGAGATGCTTCAGCGCAGCCGCGTCGTTGAATCCATCACGCCCGTAAAGGTGACAAACCTGAGCACAACGTTCGACGCATCCGATGCCGTAGTCGCCAAGGGAGAGAAGATCAATATACGGGTTAAGAAAGCCCTGTACGGCATTCCCGGGGAACCGGCCAAACAGGTCGATGTTGGGGAGAAGCTGCAGCGGCTGGTCGCCAGCAACACGTACCGTTTCAAGATGACCAACGCGTTTGCCGGGAAGGATCCGGCAAAGTGGACGGAGAAGGTGCTTATGCTCGAGTACGCGCTCAACGGCAAGAGCATCTCCAGGCGTATCAAGGAGAACGCCGAGGCTGCCCTGGTCGTTGTCGGGATGCCTGCTCAGGGCGGCGCGACGACGTGGCTCGTCGACATGGGGAAGGCGATGACTGGGACCTTCGAGATCACCTTCCCGAAAGCCGCGAAGGGGCATAAGGTGTCGATGGAGTTCGGCGACACCTATACGCCGGGCAAGGATGGGGCGCTGCCCAAGATGAACAGCTTCAGGCAGGTCAGCGAGTATATCTGCCGGGGGAGTGGTGTCGAAACTTTCAAGAACCGGTTCAATTATGCCAGTTGCCGCTACATTCTGATCAAGAACGCCCCTGCAGGCGAACTCACGCCTGCGGATATCAAAGGTCACTTCATCACCACCGACCTGCCCATCGCCAGCACGTTCAGCTGTTCGGACGACACCCTGAACGCGATTCACGGCATGATGGAGCACACCCTGCGCTGCCTGATGCTCGGAGGCTACCAGGTGGATTGCCACTCCCGTGAGCGTTACGGCTATGGCGGCGACGGGCAATCGTCGCTCGACACCACCCTCTGCCTGCTGCGCTCCGATGCCTTCTATCGCAAATGGACCCGGGACTGGCTGGATGGACAGAAAAACGACGGCGGACTCACCTACACATCGCCTGCTTCCGGTCATGGCGGCGGGCCGTTCTGGTGCGGGTTCCTCCCGGCAGCGACGCTCAAACACTACCAGCACTACGGGGAGCTCTCCCTGGTGAAGCGCAACTATCCTGCCATCAAGAAGTGGTTTGAACTGGCCCAGAGTAAAGCGGTCGACGACCTGCAGCAGCAGTTCTGCGGTCGCTGGTACCTCGGCGATTGGGCATCTCCGGCCGGCGTGGATGACAAAGGGAATGCTGAGCTCTTTATCCATGCCTATATGTCCTACGCGCTGAAGCAGGCGGCCCAGCTGGCGGATGCCCTGGGAGAGGCGGATGACGCCAGGACCTTCCGCGACTGGGCTGCAGCCCGGAACACAGCCACGCACAAGAAATTCTATGATCCAGAGAGCGGGACCTATGGTAGCGGCGACCAGGTGACTTACATTCTGCCACTGATCGCCGGCGTCGTGCCGGAAGACTTGCATGACGAGATCCTTGCCGGATTCGAAGATACCTTGAAAGTGAAGAACAAGGGACACCTCTCCACAGGGCTCTCCGGCACCTACCTGATGATTCAGTACCTGCAGAGCATCGGGCGCGATGATC
>JABGOW010000377.1 GCA_018645275.1 Verrucomicrobiota bacterium | reverse complement strand
TCAGGTTCGAGTCTTGCACGCACCATTGCAGTCTTGCTCATAGTATCACCTCCATATTTCAGCCCGACTGTAGCACGAATGGGATACACCTGCAAGTCGTATCTCTTGGGCACAACGTTCAGGATGACAGTTTTTCTGAAGGCGCGCCTTCAGAAAATACTTGTCCATCCTCTGGTTCGGCATTCCTGCTGAGTTTGATCTTTTCGAATGTAAATACGTACATAACTGTGATGAAGAGTAGTGGAAGGCTATGGACAAATGCTCCCATCCCTCTTGGACTCAAGACTATTATCATGCAAAAGACGGTTCCGCCCACAATGACGCCAAGCATAAGGCGTCTCTTTCGATCCACACAAAGGGAAACACCACAGGATGGACACGGCCATTTGGCCCATAAGCTAGTCTTGAAGTTGAGCCTGGCCCAAGACACTCTATTTCCGCATTGCGGACACGAGCGGTTATCAAATATCGGTTTCATATCTTCTCCTGCCGAACGTGTGCCTGACGTTTCGCTGAAAGCGCAGCTTTCAGCGATAACGTCCAGGTTGTGGTTCGGATTCCTCTGCCTCTTTGGATCCTCGACCGCGCTTTGAGCCCCCGCATCTTCCTGCGACGGCGACAGCGAGGGCAAGCAACATGAAGACAGCCGTGACTCCTCCAATGAACGCGAGCAAACCGAGAAGAACACCATGCCGTGGTCCCACGGCAAGTGCCAGGCCCGCCCCCGCGCCCAGAGCAGCCACCAGATAGAGGAGTTCCATCAAGTTCATCTGATCTTCATAAGCAGAACGTTGACCTGAGCATTTTCAGACAGCGTTCGCGCTGTCTGAAATATGTTCCAGGTTTTGGTTCGCTGTTTCCTCTTCTATAGTTTCCAGCCGGTTGGCAATTGCTTTGACTGTGCTTTGCGGAAACCATGTGAAGCTGGTGTTGCTTCGCGCAACAAGTTTCACAGCAAGAAATCGCACGCCGCTGTTCTCTGCGACGAAACCGTAGGCATTGGATTCACCGTGAGCAAGACACATTGCCCCCAACTCGCTCAGGAAACGGAAACCACAGAGTCGCAGAATACCACGGATGATTGGGTTTACGGATACTCGAGAAGGACTGGGTTTGTCGAGCGCAGCAAGTGCACGATCAAGATCCGCTCGTAGGAGCGGAAAGCTGACAACATCAAGGGGCCACAAGGTAGTTCCACTATTGCGGGACAGTCTTCCACGCGTTGCAACACAGACCTTCAGAGCAAACTGACCGTTCGCACGGCAGATCCCGAGTTCTGTCGTGTAGCGCATCTTGCCAACTTGAACCGTATCGACAACGCCAAGGCCTTTGACGGTCTCGATTCCAAGGAGTGATTCGAGTAAGTTCTTCATATTTCTCAGCGAACGTTGAAGTGACATTTTTTCAAAGGCTTGTATTCGAGCCTTTGGAAATATTGTCCACTTTTTGGTTCTGAGGCTCCTGCCTCTCTTTGGTTTTCTTTTGCCATTTGTCTTCTGCTCGCTCAAGAGCTCTGATGCACCAATATCCTCTTGGCTTGCTTCGAATGTATGTCCGAACACTGGCGGTATACCCCCAATAGGATCCTCCCCAGAGCACAAGCACTGCTAGGATGGCTACCCAAGGGTGTTTACGCAGAGCGTATCCTATGGGAATGCAAATAAGCACGACGCCACCAATGAAAACCCACGTTGCCCGAGGGCACGCTTCAAAGATGCCCACTGCATGTGCAAGCGGAAAACATAATGAAAATTGGTTCATCTTTTTTTTCTCAGAACGATTAGGATGACACTTCATCGGGAGACGCGCAAGGCGCGGCTTCTGATGATAGTTGTCGATCCTTTGGTTGGGTGATCATCCATGTCACCAAGATTGCGATTGCATTGACCGGGATCTGAAATGCCGCCAATGCAACGATGTTTCCCGAACTGGTAAGATACCCTTGGGTGAAATAGTGGAGAGGGACAATGAGGATGGGATTCCACAATAACGAACATACTCCTGCTGACACGTATTCACGACCGTTCTGCGGGTTGAGTCTTGCCGTCGGAAGGATGCGAAGGAAAAGTACACATGCCAAATACAACAGAACGGAGAGCAGCGCGCCGATTGGTAATTGGGTTTCGAGTTGGTTCCGTGCACCGAGCGCGTAGTACGCGGCAAAGCCGGCAATGATGCCAACCAAGTTTGCGGCGAAAAGGGCAAACCCGTGAAGAATGATACGTACTGTTTTCATTTGCTTATGATCTCCGTATTTCTGTCACCCAACGTCAACGTTGAGCATTTTCTGAAGGCCGTTCGCGGCCTTCAGAAATATGTTCCGACGTTTTGTTCTGCTCCAATTGTTTCAGGCCATCTTCAAGCGATGTGATTTCCTTGATCGTCCCGTCATCATGTTGCTCCTGCTTCATCCAAGGGCGAAGAAACCACTGGCCAGCCTCGTTTGGCCAGAGATACGCCGAGCGGCCAGCGCGAAAGAGCCGAAGCATGAATGGGCCGCTGGTGGGTTGCGTGAATGGGTCGAGCCCATTCACGCAATGACCAGGCGTGGCGACCGACACTTCGGCGGCGTGAAAACGTTCGAATGCGCGACACGCTTGCGCCTCTTCAAATAGTGCCTTTGCTTCTGAAGGAATTTCCATGTGTTTCTCTGAGCAGAACGTTGCGGTCACGCTGTGCTCATAGCGCTTGCGCTGTGAGCACTAGCGTGCACCGTTTTGTTGGGAACCTCTCAGTTTGTCAGTCAGTTTGATCCCCAGTGATGCAATGGCTGCACAGAACCCGATTTGCAGGACAATGCACAGAACGACCATTGCATTGATTCCTCCAGCAGGAAAGTCATGTTCTTGAAAAGAACTAACGATAAACAGTGCACCAGAATTATCTGAGGCAAGCCCTGCTTGCAGGATTGTGAGCAGGACACCAATAGCTAGGCTTAGAGCCCCAGCACGCTCATTGCGAAAGACCAGCCTGAGAATCGCGCCAAGAATCGCAGGCAAGAGCAGGATAAACACGAATATTCCGATGATCAGAGCGTATGCCATTATCTATCCTCTCGTTCCCAACGCTATCGTAACCGTTTTGTGGACAGTGACGCGAAGCGGCGCTGTTCACAAATACGGTTCACGAGGATGTTATCTCAATCTTTCTTCATGATGGTTTTGCATGCATCAACAAACTTTTCTGGGTCATCCGGTGTGAAGCGAATGCGCTTCATGAATCCAGACTTCCTATGGATGGCGATATGCCGATGTCCGTCGGCATTGTCAATCTTCAGGGGGAATGAAAAAGCAAAGCTCTTGCCCCTGAACAGGTCTGCAAATACAAGGGCTGGTCGGATCTCGATGTCCAGAATCTCGTCCGCAGGAATGACTATGGTGTGCAGTGCGACCTTGCACTGGAGTTCGATTCTGTCCGGATACACCCGGTACTCCTGCCACAAGCTTCTGCCGGAACGAGGGGATGTGTAGATCGGATCACTCATTCTTCTCTCCTGAGAGAACGTTTGCCTCACGGTGCGCTGGAAGACGCGCTCGCGCGGCTTTCAGTGCTACCGTGCAGGCTTGTGTTGGGAGCCTTCTTCTTTCTCTTGATCTTCCCCGTGGTCTCATTGAAGGGCTGTAAGCCCTGAAGGTAGCGGAGGTATTCTCTAGACTTGTAGGCCACTCCAGCAATTCCGGCTGGTGTCATGACGACGACCTCTCCGTCAGTTGTGTTGATTCCCGCCGTCAGGAGAACGTTGGCCTGTTTGTCTCGGTAGTGTTGCAGAGAAAAATAGCCGGGGCCGTTCATCGTAATCCATCCGTCAACGATTTTGAGGTCGCCCGCGAGAGAAACGAGGCGGGCGACCTGCTTCGGGTTGGTTGTCACGGCGTTGGTCGCACCGTTTTGGATCTCAACGGAGACGACAGTCCCCGAGTTTAGGTTGGTGAAGGGATTGCTCACAGCAGGAGGATTCCTGAATGCGCTCGTGTTGAGCGCCATGAAGTCATTTTCGGCGAGCGCACTGGATCCCGCAGCGGTGAGCAACACGCAGAACGCTGTGACTATGGTTTTCATCATCTTGCTCCCAACGTTGCGGTCACCCTGTTTTCATCGCGTTTGCGCGGTGAAAACTAGGGTGCACCGATGTGTTGGCCTTCCTCCGTGATCAATACGTTCTTCTCGTTAAGCAGTTCTTCCATCTTGGGCATATCGTCCGTCCCGCACCATAAATTCAGGAATGCCTGAGGCCCGTTGGTTCCCTCCTGTCCCCAGAATTGAAAATATCCTGAGTCTTTCTTGAGAGGCGGAGCAGCAAGCATGAAATCCATGAACCGAACTCTGTCTTCCTGTTTGGGTAAAAGGTGTATCTCGAACGTCTTCTTCTTCCAGTGTCCGAGTTGAACAAGTCGGTCAGCGTGGAAGACGATGTCTTCACGCAAGGCTTTACGCTCCGAGTCGGTCGCATCAGGCAGCATGACCCGCCCATAAAGTCTGTCTGTCTGCCATGCGTGATAGCGGATGACCAGCGTGTCCCGTGTAGCGAGGATCGCTATGCATGCGGTGGAAAGGATCAGTGCCGCTACAAGTGTGATTCTTCTCTTCATGTTTCTAGGCCAACGTTGCGGTCACGCTGTGCTCATCGCGCTTGCGCGGTGAGCACTAGCGTGCACCGATGTGTTGGCTGCTTTCTTGTGTTTCGTGAAGAAGTCTTCTGCTCTCTCTGTCTCCACGTTGCTGATCCCCAGACCGCGAAGTGCCTCTATCATCTCACGGCGCGAGGAAAAGAACTCAACTCTATCAAGCGACAGAACGAAGAAGGTCGCGGAGGTGTCAAGCCAATCGGCTTCAGGATTACGGCCGACACCGAAAATGACATTTCGCATTGGAGACCACCCCAGTTCGGATACGCTCCCAACTAGGCCCTCCTCAGTGTCGCCGGTGTGGGCCGCTAGCTCTGGTTCGTTGAGCCAGCGCGCCCGCGCAAGATAATAGGCAAAGTCGGGAGCGTTGGGGTTTGCCTTCTGTTCTTTCTGCACGCGCCGCGCCGCGAGCGCGACAAAAGGATGAAGATACAGAATCTCACGCGTGCCGTCTGCCGACGCCCGGAACGTAGTGTGGGGCGGAGAGACGCAGCCGCACAGTGCGGCAATGGATACGCACGTAAGTATGAGGTGTTTCTTCATTCTTCTCGTAGCCAACGCTTTGAATCACCGGCAAAGTACCCTCGCTTCAGCGCGGGTACTTTGTACGTGTGGATTCAGTTGTTCTGTACTCTTTCCAATTCGCTCTTTCCGAGGACCAGTATCCGCAGGTCGATATTGCCGGCATCATACGTGAACTGCTGCACAGTTCTCTGGACCTCTGTCATGTGTGAGTCCTCAAACACAACGAGTGCGAGAATCCCGACGAGCCGAGAGGCTCGCAGTTCCTTTGCCACGGTGAGGAGCTGAAGCAGCCAGTCATCAAGTTTTGAGGGCGACAAAGCCTGTCGTATGTACTTCACTTCGGCACAGTATGTCGTATCGCCCGCCTCGAACACACCGTCGATCTCGTGCATCCGTTTGACCCGAACGAAGCGTCGTTCGGACTCAAGTTCGGCTTCTGACTGGACCACGGCACGAATGTGATCGAGTGCGAGGTTCTCTGGGGATGACGTGAGGGTGTAGAGGGCAGAACGAGGGAAGCCATCACAACGAACGGACCCTTCTTTCATGAGGATGAAGAGAAGGGCACGAGCAGTATGCACCGTGACCCCCAAGTCGCGCGCGACGACGGCAACGTTGATGGCATGGTGTTTCTTGAACAGGTTGAGAATGCTCTTCTTCCTCGCTTCATGTTCTTCCCGATTCATCTGAGACGTTGCCTCGGTAACGTCTTTCGGTACCCCGCTGCTAGGCGGGGAACTTGAGTCATCCTTTCGAAAACCCTCTGGGGTCTGTTGCTCAAGCGGCTCGCCGGAAAGTGGGCCGAATCCTGTTAGCTTTAGTTCGCGTCGCCAAATCCATACTGAAAGGGCGAGAAAGAGCAGCCCAACCCACTCAAAGAACTTACTGCCGTTATCGAGTGTGGTGGAAACAGTCTTTTCGGGAGAGACTTTGATTGCGACCGACTGTGGTGCAGGCGGAAGGCTGAATGCACAGTACGCGATGAGACCGCAAAGGACGGTCAGCAATATGCGGATGCGATATCGTTTATCGTTCATTCATCTCCTCGCACAGAACGTCGTGCTGACCATTTTCCAAAGTCTCGTATTCGAGCCTTTGGAAATATGGTCCAGCAACTGGTTCTGTGTTTACTTTGTTTGGACTTCGCCTGGTGTGTCTTTGGAGTCCTCAATCTTCTTGCAGATCAGTGCACCGACCGCCTGCACCATGATCATGATGCTGCCAGCCAGAACTACCATACCTTCTGGGAAACGGTTGATCTTGAAGTTTACGTATGCCAACACGAGAAACACGAAAGACATAACCGTGAGGAACGGAAATTTAAATCGGTTGTATCCCTTGGGTTTCTTCATCATTTATCTCACAGAACAGTTATTATAGTTGCTAGTAAATATCGGTTATTTAATAGTTGTAAATATCGGACCAGAACGGCCAATATTGGGTTGTCTAGTAGTAACTATTGAGATTATTGGTTCTGGTTTCATAGTTCTAGTAGTAAATATGGGCCAAAGTGGAGGAGGCTTGGTTAGGGGCGAACGGGGTCACCCTTCCCGTTCATCTTGTTCGACTTTCATTTGTGCACATCTATGGATCCACGTGAAGCCAGATCTGCGCAGGCGGCGGTTCGGGCCAAACCGACCAGATCGCCCGCAGTTCATACAGCCCTCTGCCAACTGATACCGTCCACGGTTCAGAATACTCCAGTACATCATTCGTATTGATCGTCATGTCCCAGACTGCAGCCGGGAATCCCAAACCATCTGACCACTGCCAGATTGTCGTTCCCTGTTCATCAAGAACAATGAAATCATAAATGGCACCATCATTGTAGGTGACATTAGTCTGGCTGCTCCCTGAGTACGCAACGCGTAGATGGAGGTCTGGTGTTTGCCCTTGCGAGAGTTCTTGGGTCGGTTGTCCTGCAAGCGTGAGGTGCGCGGTGATCGTAAACTCGCCCCATTGAACGAGCACTTCGTCAGGCAACGTAGGCAGTGGACTTACGTTGACAGTGTCATTGGTGGCCGATGTCGGCTCAGCATTGCCTGAGGTCGAATCGTCGTCTTCGCACCCACACATCGCGCAACAGGCAATAAGGAGGGCAAGTAGCAGTGTCTTCATGGTCTTCTCCAGTCGAACGTCTACACTCACACTGTTTTCAAAAGCGCGCTTCTGAAGAATAGTTGTGGAGCGCTTTGTTCGATCAATTTTTTCATGAAGGTCTTTTGAGAAGTGTTCAGGATGACATGGCTTCTTCCTTCGTGCGGCTGGGCTGATGCTGATGAGATCCTTCGCAAGCTCAGGATGACATGGCTGCTCTGCCGTCGGCTGTAAACAGCCTTCCCGCTTCGCTCTCCGAGCTCCGCAGGACAAGCCGGCCGGT
>JABGOW010000083.1 GCA_018645275.1 Verrucomicrobiota bacterium | reverse complement strand
GCCGCATTCATTCCAGAACCCTCCGGTTCCATAATTGTTCAGGATTTGAAGTTCGCCGATGCCATGAAAAAACAAGCCGCTGTTTCCGCGAGATTGTCCCGTTTTACCCGGCTCCACCGCATATCTGAACTCCATATGACATTTCAGCGAACCGAATTTGTCTCTCGTAATAAGATCACCGCCAAGGCCATTCCTCTTGCGCCACCGGACGGTAATCAAAGAGCTAGTCAGGCGTGTTGTGACGGAGGGCATGTCCAAGACGGAGGCCCCGTGAAGACGGAGGGCCAGCCTCTGCGTCCCGCAATACAGATTGCAGTTTTTCCGATGAATACTTGCGTCTCGGCGCATTTTATGCGAGGAATATAAGTATGAAACGAACACTTATGTCGAGATTGGAGACTTGGCGGCGGGCTGTATCACGCAAACCCGTGCTCTTGCAGGGCGCACGGCAGGTGGGAAAGACCTATCTTCTTGAGCAATTCGGGCACGACCATTTCCCGTCTTCTCATCGCTTCGATTTCGCAGAGGAACCTGCTCTCCGTGGCATTTTCGACGCGGATCTGCGCCCGGAACGGATCGTGCGGGATCTGGGCCTGGCACGCGGCATCGACATAGACGTCAAGCAGGATCTTCTGATCCTGGATGAGATCCAGCGCTGTCCCAAAGCTCTCGCTTCATTGAAATACTTCGCAGAGAAGATGCCGAACGCCTTCGTCTGCGGCTCGGGGTCGCTACTTGGACTTGGCCTGACAGAGGATCTCTTCCCGGTCGGGAAAGTCGAACGCCTGCATCTCTACCCAATGACGTTCCGAGAGTTCCTTCTGGGCATGGGGTGCCGACATATCGAGGAGGCCCGGTCCTCAGCAACCCTACAGTCCCCTCTCCCTGAGATCGTCCACAACAGGCTGTGGGAGCACTACAAGTACTATCTCATCACGGGCGGGCTGCCGGAGGTGGTCGCGACGTTCCTGAAGCATTTCGACAGCCTGTCTGAAGCGTTTGTGCAGACGCGACGTCTGCAAGCCAACCTGATTGAGGACTACACAAACGACATTGCCAAACACTCCGGGAAATTGAAGGCGGTGCGGGTTGAGTCCGTCTTCCGCAGCGTCCCGATTCAACTTGCTCGCGAGACATCCGGAGTTCACAAATTCGTATTCCGGGGGGTTCTTGAAACGGGATCCCGTCATTCCACATTGGAGGGCCCCATTGCGTGGTTGCAAAAGGCGGGACTTGTCCACAAAGTGATGATCTCCAGCCGGGCTGAACTGCCGTTCGACGCAACAGCCAACGAGCGGCGGTTCAAACTCTACATGTTCGATGTCGGATTGCTGGGAGCCATGCTCGAACTCGCACCAAGGACGATCTTCGGATATGATTATGGTCACTACAAGGGCTACTTCGCCGAGAATGCCGTCCTCACTGAGCTGGTGGCACGCTGGCACCGCCCCCCCCATTGCTGGCAGAGCGGCACCTCTGAAGTTGAGTTTCTGATGGACGTTGATGGCGAGGTCGTGCCCGTCGAGGTGAAAGCCGGCATCAATACCAAGGCCAAGAGCCTGAGCGTATTTCGAGCAAGATTCAACCCGCGCCGTTCAGTGCTGTTTACCGCAGCTCCTCTGGCCGCCATGGCACAGGGATGCACCCACCTTCCTCTCTACCTTGCGGATCGCTTCCCTGAGGCGGTTGTCAGCGACCAGTGAGTAGCTACCACCTCACCAGCCACAAGCTTGTTATACCAACCTAGTCCTTTCTCCTCCATCATAGCATCATAGGCATCATAGGGGTCAGCCCTTAAGATAGAAGATAATGCATCAATTCTCAGTTCGGCGCAAATCATCAAGTTTTCCCTCCACTTTCTTGAGCATCTTGCTTAACCTTCTATCCTTTGGCAACCGTTCTGATAGCTTTTTCATCTGCTGACTTACTGCTGCTCCAGTACCTATATTCAACAACTGCGCAACTTCACGTTGAGTCAGACTCGAATAGCGGGATAAGTATCTGGCGGCAACAGCACGCAGATAACTTCCCCTGCGACGTTGACGGAATTCATCAACCTCTACTTCAAATATCTCTGCAAGAATATCTAACACCTTCTCTGGCTCAAGAGGCTCTGTTATGCGTCTAAAGGATATATCTTCAGGAGCATTACTTCTCTCTATCAGTTTCTGATACAGCTCATCTATCCGACCTCGAAAATGATCACTCCCTATACTCCGTGGTGATTCCTTGAGGGCTTCTATAAATTCCTCATCGGTTTCGGCCAGGCCACTCTCTACAAATTCTCTATAGCGTTTCGGCCTGTCTCTTTCCTTCCCTGACATCTCAGCCAGGATCGGTGCATATTCAACGTAGGACAATTCCTTGCGCTTTCCGATATAGCTCTGATAACTGCTCCAGGGATATTGCCGCAGATAGCGTATTTTCTCTTCGAGTGACTTGTTCTTAATACCGGACACATGCACAGGGTTAAGGTGTACGTATCGGCTCAGCGCCAACAGGTAATCATCTCCATCGACCAGCTTGGCTTTATAGCGGCCGTCAAAGAGATGACCATGGCGTTTATGACGGAGGTTATAGTAGACCGTATAAGCCGTAGAAAGTGAATGCATGAATTTCGAGCAGTTCCCTTCCGGGGTCTCAAATACGAGGTGAAAATGGTTTGTCATCAGAACAAACATGTAGAGCCGTATATTGTATTGCTCTACCCGTTCGCTCAGTCGCTCAAGCAAACGTTCGCGGTCAGCATCGTCTTTAAAAAGTCGACTCTTTACATCACCCAGCATCCGGCACGTTACATGGTAGATCGCTCCGGGATATTCAACTCTTAAGTGTCTTGCCATGCCCGTAACATGGCAACATCCAAAAACTATGTCAATCTATTATCTTAAGGGCTGACCCCAATTGGCCCCAATTGGCCACAATAGGCTTCAATAGGCTCTAGACCAAACGGCGCGGTCTTTCGTATCCGCAGACCTGCTCATTGGAACTGAGCCGGTTGCTCCCACAGGGCACAGAACATTCGCCCTCGCCGGTGGGCAGAATTTACCCACCATTGACAGAATCATCAATGGGCGGACCGGCGGCTGTGCGCTAACGTGTTGGGTCAAGTCACTGTGACCAAGCCGAGTCAATGTAGATATAGGAAAGAGCAACCATGACAGCAGCACAACGCATCACCCATTGGATCATCCTGGGAGTGGCAATAATAGCAACATCGAGTGCACATGCGGATACAGAGATCACGCCGGAGAATTCCACCTGGCCGTACGAGCACGAGACCCGCGAGGAGCGCGATGAGCGCATGGGGTGGTGGCGCGAAGCCCGCTTTGGCATGTTCATCCACTGGGGCGTTTATTCCGTACCCGCCGGCATTCATGGCGGAGAGAAGATTAACGGATACGGCGAATGGATCATGAGCAAGGCACGCATACCGGTCGAACGTTACCGGGAGTATGCCGCCGAGTTCAACCCGGTCAAGTACGACCCCGATGCCTGGGTTCGCCTCGCCAAGCAGGCGGGCATGAAGTACATCGTCATCACAGCCAAACACCATGATGGGTTCGCGCTTTACGACTCACGGGTGTCCGAGTGGGACATCGCGGATGCAACGCCATATAAGAAGGACCTGCTCAGGCCTCTGGCCGAAGCCTGCCGCAAGCACGGCCTCAAACTGGGCTTCTACTACTCGCACGCGCTCGACTTCACCAACCAAGGTGGCGCCGGAAACCACTGGGACCCCTCGCAACACGGCGACATGAAGACCTACTTGCGCAACGTCGCGGCCAACCAGGCGGCCGAGCTGCTGACCGAATACGACGACCTGGCCATCTGGTGGTGGGACATGCCGGTAAACATGGACAAGGAAAAGGCCGACATGCTGCAGCCCCTGCTGCGCCTGCGCCCCGGCATCATCGTCAACAACCGGCTTGGCGGCGGCTACCGTGGCGACACCGACACCCCAGAGCAGAACATACCCGGCAACGGCTACAAGGATCGCGACTGGGAAACCTGCATGACCCTCAACCACACCTGGGGCTACAAGTCGTGGGATGATGAGTGGAAATCAACCGAGACCCTGATCCATAACCTGATCGACATCGCCAGCAAGGGCGGCAACTACCTGCTCAACGTCGGCCCCACCGCGCTCGGCGAAATCCCGCAACCCAGCGTGGAACTGCTTAAGGAGGTCGGGGCATGGATGGACGTGAACAGTGAATCAATCTACGGCACACAAGCCAATCCGCTCCACGGTATCACGTGGGGCCGCTGTACCCGCAAGGTCGACGGCGACACCACCACGTATTATCTGCATGTTTTCGATTGGCCGGCAGACGGCACGCTGCAGGTGCCGGGCCTGGCAGCCGACAAAGCCAAAGTGTCGGCAAAATTGTTGGCAAACGGCAGAAAGATCGCCACGAGCAACATGGATGACTATGTCACGCTTTCCGTCGGCAATGAAGCGCTTGACCCCATTGCCACGGTCATTGCTCTCAAAGTAAGCGGCGAACACGCGATCGTCCGCATGCCGGAGCTCCAGGACAAGGACGGCGTCCTGACCCTCCGGCCGCAATCCGTTGAGTTCCATGATCCGACAGCAGGCGGCACCATGGTCGAGTCTAGAGGAGAGGACAAGCAGTTCAATATTGGCGGATGGACGGCCCCGGACTCATGGATCGACTGGCGCATTAAGTTGAACGAGGGTGGCCGGTTCACGGTTCAAACCGAGATCGCCGGTTTTGGCACGCCACGACTACGCGTCACCTGCGGCAACGCAGCATTCGAAACCAAACTGCCGAAAACCGGCGCCTACGGAGAATTCGCACCCGTCACACTTGGCGAAATTGAACTACCGGCAGGCACGACCAATCTCGCGCTGAGGCCGGTCAAAGAAGGCTGGCTCCCTATCAACATCCGGCGCATTATGCTCAGGCCTGTGGAATAGGAGAAACAGAAGTAGTGAACATTCAAACAGATACAGCGAGATGGCGAGCAGCACAGCGCATCAACCGACGAATCACGTTAGGAGTGGCCATAGTGGCGGCATCGATCGCATATGCGGACACAACCGCCCTGGAAAACTCGACCAGGCCTTGCGAGCACGAAGCCAGCGAGGAAGGTGATGCCCGCATGGCGTGGTGGCGGGAGGCCCGATTCGGCATGTTCATCCACTGGGGACCTGTGAGCCTGACCGGTCACGAGATCGGTTGGTCGCGCGGCAAGCAGACTCCAATTGCTGGCTACGATGCTCTGTACAAGCGGTTCAACCCCGAGAAGTTCGACGCGGATGAATGGGTTGAGACCGCAAAGGCCGCCGGCATGAAGTACCTGGTCATTACGACAAAACATCATGATGGGTTCTGTCTCTGGCCGTCGGCACTGACCGACTACGACATCGGCGAGACCCCATTCAGGCGTGACGTCCTGGCCGAGCTGGCTGCGGCGTGCCAGCGGCACGGCATCCGCTTCGGCACCTACTACTCGGTTTGCGACTGGCACCACCCCGATTTCCCGCTCGGCAGCCCCGGAGGCAGTACAGAGAAACCGAACCCCAACCTGGAGCGATACAACGAGTACCTGCGCGGTCAAGTGGCCGAGTTGATTGAGCGCTACGGGCCGCTATCCACGATGTGGTTCGATGTGCCCCAGGCCGTCACACGCAAGCAGGCAGAAGCGACCAGCGCATATGTGCGCAAGCTGCAACCGGATATCACCATCAACAACCGGGCAGGCGGGGGCGTTCCCGGCGACTACGACACTCCGGAGCAGCACATTGGAGGATTCAGCCGCCAGCGCCCGTGGGAAACCTGCATGACCATCTGCCGTCAATGGGCATGGAAACCCAACGACCAGATGAAGTCGCTCGAGGAGTGCATCCAGACGCTGATTCGGACGGCCGGGGGGGACGGCAACCTGCTCTTCAATGTAGGACCCATGCCAGATGGCCGAATCGAGGCGAGGCAGGTCGATCGTCTGAAGCAGATGGGCGAGTGGCTGGAGACTTACGGCAACGGTATCTACGGAACGCGAGGCGGCCCGTTCATGCCGGGCAAATGGGGTGCCTCAACCTGCAAGGGCAGCACCGTGTATCTGTATATCATGCATTGGACAGAGCCAGGCACATTGCGGTTGCCTGCCCTGGACCAGCGCATCCGGACGTGCAGTATTCTGAGCGGTGGAGACGTGTCGTGGAACCAGTCTTCGGACGGCATCAGCATTGTAGTCGGTAAGGAACATCAACAGGACATCGCGACCGTGGTGACTCTTGAAGTCGAAGGGCCGGCCTTCGACCTTACACCCATGCCCGTCATAATCCCTTCCGCTTCACTTGCCTTTGGCAAGAACGCCACGGCCTCAAACGTCCACCACGGCGAGAGCAGGTATGGCCCCAAAATGGCGCTGGACGACAATCCTGACACCCGCTGGGCAACGGACAGCGGTACCCGCAGCGCTCAACTCGAAGTTGACCTGGGCAAACCCGCCACTATCGACACCGTGTTCATTGATGAACGCCAATGGAACCGCATACGCAAATTCAAGCTGGAGTACAAGACGAGTGACGATTGGCAGGTGATGCTCGCAGGCACAACGGTCGGCGAGGACTTCAGAAAGCAGTTCACACCGGTCCGCGCACAGCACGTTCGACTGAATATCCTCGAGGCCACCGAAAGCCCGACTCTCTGGGAGTTCCAGCTCTTCAAAGACAAAGCAGGCAACGCGGCCGGCTGCACAACAAAGGACGACAAATGAAATACCTGTCTTTAGTCTCCAACGTCTCAATCCCCGTTTTGATGTTCTCATTCGCGCTGCTTCCGCTGCTCTGTTGCCAGCTGCTTGCCCAGGTGGCCCGACAGACTTCTGACGGATCGCTGTCTCTGCCGGCCGAAACAGCGGAGATCCACAACCCAGGTGACGCGCACACCGGCGTCGCCGGTAGCCCGCATGGGCCCAACATCGCGTTCTGGACCGACCCGGAGTCGTGGGTATCCTGGACGATTGCCATCGAGCAGCCGGGAACCTTTACGGTCGTGGGCGACGTCTCCCAGGACCTGCCCCGGACCCACTTCCACCTGGTCTGCGGCGAACAACGCCAACCGGTCGTGCTCTCCTCAACTGGCGGGTATGACCACTACAAGGCCGTCGAGATCGGCTCACTGACACTCCCGAAGGGACGACACACGCTTGCCATATCACCACATCGCGACCAGTGGAATCCAATCAATGTGCGAGGCCTCCTGTTACACCCCACCGCCAAAGCGGCTTGCGGCCACAACCCAAGTAGGACGGACATCCTGTCCGTCCCGGTCGGGCAGGATGCCCGACCTACTTCCCGCTTCTACGCAAAACGCATAGAACTTGCGGATTCAGACTCTAAGCCGCTGCCGCCATCCGCGTCTGCGCGGCTCTGGAGCGCGGAACCGGCGAGCTGGCCCTACAGCCATCTGAAGGGACAAAACTACAAAGACCATTGGCGTGACGCTTACCCCATCGGCAGCGGCAAACTGGGTGCCATGGTCTACGGCTATGTCGAGGACGAACGCATCATGCTGATGCACT
>JABGOW010000095.1 GCA_018645275.1 Verrucomicrobiota bacterium | reverse complement strand
CCGACATCATCACCTTGCTCAAGGAGCTCAACAGAGAGAAGAACGTCACGATCATTACCGCCACGCATGACACCAAGATGATCGAATCCTCCGACCGTATCTGCTGGATCCGTGACGGCCTTCTCGATCGTGTCGAGTGAGCTGTACAATCGCATGCCGCTGCGCTCTAAGCACGTGTTCAGCACATCGATTGATACACGGCGCGCTACAGAATCGAACGACGTCGTTGATGCAGTGCTTGTAGGTCTCGGAATCGGGACGACGAGGCGTGCACTTGCGCAGGCCAAACTGCTTCTCAAGGAAGTCCAATGTTGCGCGGGCGGCACCAGCTCGAGCCGGAGCAGATTGGAATCTATCTTCCCGGTGCAAAGCAGATCCTCTATGCCCTTGATGAGCCCTGGGAGTGCTGCTGGTGGACCATTGCGCGGGGTGAGCCCATGCGGGAGCAGGCGTTGGCTGAGCGCTTTGCGGTGAGCTGCGGGCCAATCCGGGATGTGCTCATGCAGTTGACCCAGGAAGGTATGCTGACGGCAGAGCGAAACTGCGGGGCCCGGGTTTCTCGTAGGGTTCAGTCAGAAATCGGGCACTTCACGTGGCGTAGCAGCCCTGTTGTCCGGGAGTTCGGGAAAGCAATTTCTTATTGGCGATTCGCTCTGATATCATTGGTCAATTCAACAGCGCAAATGGCTCCAACTCTTCGTCAAAGCAGACCGCATACTGGGCGCCGTCAGAGTAGCTCATGGAGTCCGGAATCAAAACGTAGTCCTTCTCCTCCGCGACACTGTAGGGCGCCATGCCGCCTGGCGGCTCCAACACCCCATGGGCGAAACCTTCTGGTCTCAGTACGAGCGTCTCAAACCCCTTTGATAACGTACACCCAGATCGGAATGGTTATAACGCTGAGGCCTGTACTGACTCCTAGCATCGTGGCTACAAATGTCCTTTCGATTCCGAGTTGGCAACTGATCACATAGCAAGCAACCGCACTTGGTGTTGCCGCTAGAATAACGGCAGCACCTTGTGAGGTGGGATCTGCGGCGGGACAAAACCACCGAATAAAGAACAGCGTCAGCAGTGGTAGCAACACGAGTTTACAGCCCACTGTCCAGCACAGGGCTCCCGAGTACTGACGCGACTTCGCCCACTTCAGTGATGCGCCAATCGCAAGTAGCGCCAGCGGCAATCCCATTGATCCAATCATTCTCAGGAAGGAGTCAATCAATGCGATACTCGCCACAACCGGCAGCGGCACCCCAAGGCTGCCATCGCTGGTTCTGAACAGACTACCCAACAAGGCCACAACAACGCCCACGACAGCGGACAGCAGAACCGGATTAACAAACGCTTTGCGGATGCGCTCGCCGATTCGCGCGCTACCATCCCCTGCTCCATAGATGCCAATCACGAGATAGCCAATCACAATAAAGAACGGCAGCACAAAGGCATTGTAAATGGCAGCCTTGGCCTCACCAACGGGCCCAAACGCATTGATGCAGAGAGGCAATCCGACATAGGTGGCATTTGCCCAAAATGTCCCAAAAACAAAAGCGGCAGCGATGCCGCCCTTGTAACCCAGCACGTTGGCAATCAGCATGGTGATTGACGCAACCGTTACCAATGCCAGCAAAGGCATTAGAATCAGCGCCGGATCAAAAAAGCTGGTGAACTGCTGCCGGGCAACGGCACTGAATATCAGTGCTGGCAACGAAAAGTGATAAACCAGCCAGTTAATGAAGCTGCAATGGTCATCATTCAAACGACCATTGCGCTCAAGCAGCTTACCCAGCCCCATCATCGCAAACACGGGCGCACAGATCACCAGAACGTCCAATGCGCGTGATGGATTCATCTTATGCCCTGCTACTCATATTGCAGGCACGAGCATAAATCCCGATAACATCCTGTGTACGGTTGATGATAATCTCTTCAACATCGTTCTTAATGATGCCTTCGCTGACCGCGTTGTACTGGTTCGGCATATACTGGCTGAGCAGTGATAGCGAAATCGGGTTCTCCTTCAGGTTGGCGACCAATTTCGCAACCGCCGCCTGAATTGTCTCATTCGGCCAGTAGTAACGCGAGCGATCAGAGAAGCTATACTTGCGTTTGTAAGCTTGAACGACCTCGTCACCGGGATAGTACTTCTTCCAGTACTTCGAATCCTCGACCATTACCGCATCAATCACATCGCGCAGCTTGGAGGTCTCGATGCCTTTCGGTCCCAACATTTCTTCCTCAATCATGGCCAACGCAAACAATGCTTCTCGGTAGCCAAAGGTCAGCCAGGGGCCAACCTTGAGGATACAGAAATGGTCTTCGACCAGCTTGCTCAGGCCGGTTTCAGACTGGTAGTCGGTAGAGTGTGCCTCGTAGACGAAGCGATCCTGCTTCATGATCTCATTGCTCAATCCCTTGGCTGCCTCGCGATCATAGTGAAAGACCTGATCGTCACCGAACTCGACGCCCGGCTGGACGACAACACCATACACGCGCTCCCACGCCTCAGTCAGACCTTCAGCCTCGAATGCAGCCTTGGTCACATCAATTGTTTTGATGGCATCTTCGGTCGTGGTGGGGGTAACCGTTTCCTCCTCTTCCTGGGCACCACCCGGAATGGGCACCTCAGTTCCAATGATGTAGACAGGCTTCGGCTGCCCGGCGCAGCACTCCGCGTGTGTCTCTTCCGCAACCTTGGCCAACGCGGCGGCACGCGAGGCAACAATTTCGTCAGCCAGCGGCTGGTGACGATCGCCCTCGTCGTCAGCACAGAACATGGAGGCATCAAGGTGAAGTTTCTGGTATCCCGCCTTCACGTATTCACGAATCAGTTCGAGTGCCTTGGCCATGGCCGTATCGGCTTTCTCGGACTGCCAGGCATTCGGCCCCAAGTGGTCGCCACCCAGGAGAATGTCGTCCTTGCTGAACCCGACTTTGTCGGCAATGCCGTAGACGTAAGCAACAAAGTCAGCAGGCTTCATTCCGGTGTATCCACCAAATTGGTCAACTTGGTTTGAGGTGGATTCGATCAAAACAATCGAACCATCCTGCTTGGCCTGACGCATAGATGCTTCCAAGACGGTCGATTGTGCAGAACAGACGGAGTAGATCCCCGTCCCCTTCCCTGCACGGTTATCGGCTAGAATCTGAACATATTTTTCTACTGCACTCATGGTTTAGTTACCTCTTCTCCGTTGTTCGCTATTCTCGGATGCCTCGTTGCCACTGTCTCACGCAACATACAGCCCCTGGTACATATGTCATCCCGAGCTTGTCGAGGGATCTCTAGACGAGTGTCTCACGCAGGAACAGAGATCCTTCGACTCCGCTTCGCTCTGCTCAGGATGACAACACCGATAACCACTCTCTAGAAATTGATCATCACCTTCGCCCACAGCTCCTCGTTCTTGTAGATAATGTCGTAGGCATTCTGAATCTGTTCGATTGGGAAGGTGTGGGTTTGCAGGCCGTCGACCTTGATCAGGCCGGCTTCCATCATCCACGCCGCCGTGGTCCACTCAGCGCCCGGGAAAGGAGCCGAGTAGTTCATCCACGAACCCACCACATTGAGTTCCTTGCGCGTGATCTGCTCAAACTGTTCCCCCGTGAAGTTAACCGGCGCGTGCGAAGTGCCGACTAGAAGAACAGAGCCACCGCCTTTGGCAACCGCCACGGCAGAGACTTTGGCCGGTGGTGCGCCTGATGACTCAAATACGACATGTGCGCCATCATTTAGCTCACGTTCACAGACATCCTCAAGCGATTCCTCGATCGGATTGCAGACGATATTCGCGCCCATGCTCTTGGCCATATCCAGTTTGCCGGGGGCAATATCAGAAGCCACGATATTCTTACAACCCATGGCCTTGAAAATCTGGATAGCCAGCAGCCCGATGGTTCCGGCCCCCGTCACGACGACGTCTTTCCCGAGAAGATTGTCGAGACGCAAAATCGGATGCAGACAAACCGTGATGGGCTCGATAAAGGCGGCCTGGTCGTAGGACAGGCTACCGATCGCCACAAGGTTTTGAGCCGGCACTCGCAGAAACTCCCCGAACCCGCCCTGGACGCGGGAACCGATGAAACTGTAGCCCTTGCAAAGCGAGAAACTGCCCTGTGCGCACTTGTCGCACGTCATGCAAGGCATAAGCGGTGCGGCGGAGGCACGGTCGCCAACGTTCCAGCCCTCGACGTCCTCACCGACAGCGACAATGTCGCCGGAAAATTCGTGCCCAAGCACGATACGATCCCACTTCTCGTCGTCGTCCTGAACACGGACAATATCCGACCCACAGATCCCGCAGGATCTGATGGCGATGAGCACCTCATTCGCCAGAGGCTCCGGCTTGTCCATCTCGATGACTTCGACGTTCTTCAGTCCTTTGCGTAGTGCAGCTCTCATGGCTTCTTATTCTCCAGCTTCTGTTGTCTTTGTTCCATACTTCTTCGTAATCGCGGTCAGGGCGTCGTATTCGTCCCTGATGTTCTCGTACAACTTGCGGAAGACCTCATACATCTCACTGTAGTACGCTTGGTTTTCCATGTTCGGCTCAAAGTTGGCACGTGTCGGAATTTTCGCAATGCCCTCTTCGATGCTCTTGATCGCTCCGACGCCATAGGCCGCCGCAATGGCGACGCCGAGTGGCGGCAGGTCGACCGCACCGGGAATATTGATTGGCTTGCCGATCACATCGCAGAATATCTGTACCCACGTTGCCGAATTGGCACTTCCGCCTGTGATCTTGACCGTACGGATATCCACGCCCTCATCTGCGGCAATACTCAGCACATGACGTGATCCGTAGGTGGTGCCTTCCATGAAGGCGCGGATCAGATCCTGGCGGGTGGTGGTCGGCTTGAGGCCCATCAGCACACCGCTGGTGTTATCATTCCAGATGGGGCAGCGCTGCCCGACCATGTAGGGCAGAAAGACAACCGAGCTCTTTGCACAGCGTGACGTATCACCCAGCTTATCAATCTCGGCAAAACTCTCTTCTTCCAGAACATTCTCTTTGAACCACTTGAGGCCTGCTCCACCAAAGTCGACACCACCCGAGGTCAGCCACGTCCCAGGAACGATATGCGGATAGACATGCAGGTTCTTGTTGTACTTCGGTTCGCTCAGACAGACGTTGTTCGTCGTAACGGTTCCGCCGGAGATAAACACTTCGCCGCCCTTGGAAACACCGGCACCGAGTCCGGCCGCCACGTTGTCCATAGAGCCAGCAATAACAGGAGTGCCTTTCCTTAGCCCCGTCTCGGCGGCAGCCGCAGCAGTGACCTTGCCCACCACATCAGTGCAGTTGAAGATCGGCGGCAGTTTTGCACGATCAATGCCGCATCCTTCCAGCAGCACGTCGGAGTATTCTCCTGTACGGGTGTTGCAGAACTGGGAGAGTCCGGCCTCGGAGATGTCCATTGAGTACGCATCGGTCAATTTGTAAACGAGATACCCGTTGGCATGCAGAAACATGTGGGTCTTCTCGTAAATCTCCGGCTCGTTTTCCTTGATCCACATGATCTTGGGGCCGGGGTTTCCTGCGTCGCTGATGTTGCCGTTGATTTCCCAGGTCTCGTCTTTCAGGTTTTCGGTAACCCAAGCCGCCTGCTGGGTAGCCCGCCGGTCCATCCAAATCAGCCCGGGCCGTAGGGGAGCACCATTATCGTCAACTGGCAAAACCGTGGTCGAGAAGGCATCAATTCCCACGGCGATAATGTCAGCAGGGTCGATCGCACTCTCCGCGATCATTTCATTCGTGTCATCTTTCAGCGCGCTCCACCACTGCTCAGCCGGCTGTTCAGCCCAGCCCGGGTGCGGATAGCTGGTGTCATACGCCGTCTTGGCGGTCGCCACCACGTTAAAGTCCGTGTCAAACAGAACGGTCTTGCAGCTCGTTGTTCCCACGTCGACACTTAGAATGTACTCAGCCATGTTGTGTTCCTCTTCTGGCTCCATCATGCACGGGAGACAGCATTCTTGCTGTCGCCCAGAAATATGGATTCGACGACATGTGTGTCGCCCTGTTTCGAAAACTGCGTTTTCCAGATCTCGCCATTCTTGGCTAGCTCAACCGGGTAGCCCGGCAACGTCTGCTCAAGGTGTGCTCTGATCAGACGCATGGTAACCGCATGAGTCACGAACAGGATGCTTTCTCCTGATTGGGTCTCCATTTCACTGAAGAATGGTTCCAGTCGCTGTGCGATCATCTCGTAGGACTCTCCACCACCGGCGGGCACCCAATTCCAGCGTTGCGTACGATCATGCATGTAGTCTGGGCGGTCTTCGATCTCAGCATACGTCATCCCCGTGAACGCCCCGAGTTCCTGCTCTGTAATCCGTTCATCTGTTTCCACGCCGATGCCGAAGGCCTTGGCAATCGGTGCGGCAGTCTGCTGTGCGCGAAGCAGCGGAGAGCAGACAATGCGATCCAACGAGACAATCTTGCTGAACTCCGCAGCGATTGCTGCCGCATCGGCTTGGCCCTTTTTGCTCAGCGGAAATGGCTGGCGCGAGGCAAGTATGTCCTGCGCGTTTGCTTCACTTTCCGCATGGCGAATTAAATAGAGAGTTTTCATGAGAAGGGAGATGCAAACGCAGGGCGTGTACCATGTGATAACGCCCCACGTTCCATCGTCAGCTCCTAGCTGAGCGGTGTAACACCCTTCTTCAGGATAATATTGCCATACTTGGCGGTCGTTCCGGTGATCACACAAGCGTAGGCCTTCTCTGCACGATCGTAGAAAGCGAAGCGATCAATGCGCTCCGGTGCGGGGGCATCCGGTGCCGCCTTGCGAATTGCGGCCATGTAGTCAGTCTCAACCTGCGGGTCAAGCTCGTCGCCTTCGACCGCCGCCATCATCGCCAGTGGCGGTGCATAGCTATCGAGCTCGAAGATCGGGATGATGCCTTCCAGCAAGTCAGGGATCTGTAGTCCATCGCCGCGCAACACGTTCTTCGGGCAAAAGGTGTGTCCCGGGAAGTGTGCATCGGCGAGGATCAGCTCGTCGCCATGGCCCATTTCGGCAAGAATCTTCAGAAGGTCGGGGCTAATGATGGGATCAATTCCTTTGAGCATGTTTCTTCTCCTTAGTGACTGGGCTCAGCCCGCAGAAGCGGGCTGTGCCAATTGCATTGTCTATTCACCCACGTGATGGATGGTGTAGGTGCGGTATCCGAAAATGGCGATGATGATGAATGACATCAACGGCATGAAAAACGAGGCGCTAACTGCATTGAGCATGCCAATTCCATCGCCGTCCATAATGAAGCCCATAGCCAACGGCATTGCGGCACCACCGACAATCGCGAAGACCAGACCAGCGGAACCGAGCTTGGCATCCTCGCCGAGGCCATCAAGGGCAATTCCGTAGATAGTCGGAAACATGAGCGACATGCAGCCAGAGATTCCGAGAAGGCAGATCAGGCCCGCATAGTTTTGCAGGAAGATGGTGCAGAGCATCAGGATACCGGCTAGAATGGACAATTGCATGAGCAGCTTACCCGGCGAGAAATACTTGAGCAGGAACGTACAGATGAAGCGGCTGACGAGGAAGAGACCCATC
>JABGOW010000096.1 GCA_018645275.1 Verrucomicrobiota bacterium | reverse complement strand
GTGCGGCGATGAAATCGCCGCTTTTCCTCCGATCCAGAGTGGTGCGCTGCCCCTCGAGCCGCCAAAATGCACCTTGACCTCATTAGACTGTATGGCTTATCCTTTCACTCAAGTGGCTAAAGTTCAGCAATGGGACTGGGCGGTGCCTACGCAACAACTCAGGGAGAGAGCACATGTTTAAACGGTGTCAGCAACGCAAATCTGAAGGTTTCACACTTATCGAGCTCCTCGTCGTCATTGCCATCATTGGTATTCTGGCTGCTCTGCTCTTCCCCGCCATTCAAGGCGCGCTCGTGAAAGCCAAAGCCGTCAAAATCGGCAGCAATGGTCGCCAGGTTCATCTTGCGGTATTTGGCGAGAATCTCTCTCGTGACACCATCAATATGCCTTTGATCTGGGCCCAGATATCTCCCGATGCGGATGATTACGGACAGGAATTTGCAGATGCCTGCGTTAGCTCCTCCGAGTACATCAAGTGGTTGGTCGAGACGGAAACCATGGAAGGCGTAGATTTGACGTACTTCTCGGCGCCCGGCCTGGTTCCTGAAGAGGATGAGGATCAGTTCGATGAAAACAACAATGCCTGGTGCATGGTCACGGGCATCACGGATGATATGCCGGCAGAGACGCCCTTCATGTTCACGAAGAACTTCAACCTTGGCGGTGGCGACCTCAGCTCCTTGGACGAGACCGAGCCCCTGCTTCGGTCGACATCAGCTCTGCCTCAGCCTTTCGGAAACAAAGTTGGCGTGGTGATCACCAAAGGCGGCGGCGTGAAAGTGCTCCAGGAGAAGTTCCTGAAGGACGAGAACGATTCCCCGCTTCTGGGTAAAGAGCTGTTCAATCCGCCCACCACGTATGGTGGTACCGACTATGATGACGGTCTGCCGCTTGGCTACCTCACGCCGGAAGGTACCGTGACAGGGACGCTGTAATAGCCTGGTTGTTGGACATTCACTTGCGAAAGGGAGCGCCACGGCGCTCCCTTTTTGCGTTAAGTACCCGGAGACCTACTTGTGATCGCCAGAGTGGTCGTTGATGTATCGCTTGACCGGGAGTTCGACTATGCGATCCCGGCGGAACTCACGGAGACGGTCAAGATCGGCTGCCGCGTCACCGTTCCCTTCGGACATCGGCATGTTGCCGGCTATGTCGTCGGGCTTTCCGAGACCAGCACGTTCGACTCCTTGAAGCCGATTCAGGCGCTCGTTGACGATAAGTCCTATATCGACGACACCATCCTCAAGCTCGCCCGCTGGATGAGCGCCTACTACTGCGCTGCCCTTGAGGCGTGCATTCGAACCGTACTCCCCGGTGCCGTTCGCCGCAGAAGCAGCAAATTCAAGAGCGCCCGGTGGGTGGTGGCGGGAAAGCAGAAAGTCGAAAGTCGAACGCCGAAAGCCGAGAGTCGAAATGAGAAATCGGGAAATGAGAAGCAGGAGCGTGTGCTCAAGGTACTTGCGGAGCATAACGGGGAAATGCCGCTTAAGGAGCTGCTGAAGGCTGCCGAGGTTACTGAGTCTCCCATCAAGACGCTTGCGAAGCACGGCGTGCTTGCCATTGAGTCCCGCGATACGTTTCGAGACCCCCTCAAGAACTACAACGTGCTCCCCACAGCTCCGCTCGAGCTGATGCCCGAGCAAGCCGCCGCCCTGGAGATGATCAAAGGCGAGATGGATTTGGGGAAGGGGACGCCCGCCGACCTTGTGTCGGTGGAGTCAGACATTGGGCCGGGGGCAACGCCGGTATGCTCCGTTTCCTTCACCCCTGACACAAGGTCAGGGGGATCGCCAAAAAAGAACATTTCAGCTTTCAGCTCTCATCCCTCAGCCCTTCCCCCATCCCTTCCCCGAACCCCCCGTCCCATCCTCCTCTATGGCGTTACGGGGAGTGGCAAGACTGAGGTTTACTTGCAGGCGATTGCCCACGGGCTTGAACAGGGCAGGGGGGCCATTGTTCTTGTCCCGGAGATCTCGCTCACCCCTCAGACGATCGAGCGATTCCAATCCCGATTCGGCGATCAGATCGCGGTGCTGCACAGCCATCTTTCAGACGGCGAACGTCACGATGAGTGGCATCGGATTCGAGATGGCGAAGCCCGCGTTGTCATCGGCGCCCGATCGGCCGTGTTTGCTCCTGTCGCCAATCTCGGGTTGGTCGTTGTTGATGAGGAGCACGAGCCCAGCTACAAGCAGGCAGAGGCGCCGCGTTATCATGCCCGCGATGTCGCAGTCATGCGTGGCCATTTCTCGGGTTGTACCGTGGTTCTGGGATCCGCCACGCCCGCGATAGAGTCGTGGGCCAACACGCTGAATGGAAAGTACCTCAAAGCCGTGCTTCCACGCCGCGCGGACAGTCGCCAGATGCCAGCCATGCGCATCATAGACATGCGGATCGAAGCGGAACGCACGGGCCACGTCAACGTCTTCTCCAAAGAGCTTCTCGACGCCATCGAGATGCGCCTGAATGAGGGTGAACAGACGATGCTCTTTCTGAACCGCCGGGGCTTCTCCTCAAACGTCATCTGCCCCAAGTGCGGTTTCGTCTCAGAGTGCGATCAGTGTAGCGTCTCTCACACTTACCACCGGAGCGAAGAGCGGCTGCGCTGCCATATCTGTGGCGGATCAAGGCCCGTACCCCCGAAGTGCCCGGAGTGTGGTGACCCCGCATTTCGGTTCGCGGGCGTCGGAACGCAGCGCGTGGAATCGGTTGCGAATAAGTGTTTTCCGAAAGCCAGAATCGTGCGAATGGATGCAGATACGACGACGCGCAAAGAGGCCTACGAGGAGATTCTTGGTGCTTTTCGAAATGGCAAGATCGACATCCTCATCGGCACGCAGATGATTGCCAAAGGGCTGCACTTCCCGAATGTCACCCTGGTGGGGGTCGTCTATGCCGACCTCAGCCTGCATGTGCCCGATTTTCGAGCCGGGGAGCGCACGTTTCAGCTCCTTGCGCAGGTTGCCGGACGGGCTGGCCGTGGCGATGTGGCCGGGCAGGTCATTGTGCAAACCTATACGCCGCATCACGCCGCGGTGCAGGCTGCGCGGCGACTCGACTACGAGGGGCTCTGCGCCGAAGAAATGGAATTTCGTTCCGAACTGAGTTATCCCCCGGCCTCTCACCTCATCTGCATCACCCTCAAAGGCAAAGCCGAAGGCGAAGTGAAATACTGTACTGAGGTCCTCTCCATGCGACTCGGGAAAGCTGTTGGCAATGCGGCATTGGTTTCCGAGGCTTGTCCCGCCCCTCTCGCCAAGGCCAAGCTCTACTACCGCTACCAGGTTATTGCCAGGGGCAGGTCCGTCCGCGCTATCTCCACCCCTCTCAAACGAATCCTTGGCGAGCTCGGACTCCCTCGCACCGTCTCCATTGCCGTCGATGTCGACGCCATTGATTTGATGTGAGCTCGTTGGTGTGGGTGGCAATCCGCTCTTGAGAAAAGCGGCGACTTCGTCTCCGCACTCCATAACGGTTGTGAGAGATATGGAGTGCGGAGACGAAGTCACCGCTTTGGATGCCGCGGAGCGGCAGGGCCGTTGAGAGGCCTAAACAGCCGGAGATCCTTGCACGAGCAAGCCACCAGCGCTACACTCTCCTCTATTAGGGGGGAAATCAAACATGTGGACATTGAATATTGCTCGGTTGGGGTTGTCAGGTCTCTTTCTGTTGGCCATCGCGGTGGGGTGCTCTACACCATCAGAACGCATCGCGCGCTACATTGAGAAGAACCCGGAACGGCCGTCTGTCATTTGTGCCGCCCTTGAGAGGCAGACGGTTCATGCGGGCATGACGCAGAAAGAAGTGCGACTCAGTCTTGGGGCTCCGAATCGTATCGACCGAGGGGGAACCGAACAAAAGCCAACGGAGACGTGGCTGTATTTTCAGCCCAGGGACAAGGAACGCGACAAGCGGGGCTCCTCGTTTTGGGCGCTGGATGTCCCGAAAGCAACGGTCTACTTCTCGGCAGCTGAGCTGGTGAAGGATGCCGTTTTCTATAGTAGCGGCGGAGTGCAGCCGCAGAAACGCCGAGCGCGACGGAAAACCAAGCCGGTTCAGATCGAGCCCCCGCGGGCTCCGCGAGACTACGACCCAAAGCCTGAGGAGCTAGGCGTTAAGGGGTTGCCCAAACTCACCCTTGGAGGCGTATCGGCAATGGGCCGTGACCGGAGCGCCATTCTGAACCGCGAACTCTTTGCCCCTGGTGAAGTCGTCGAAGGCGTTACCGTGACCGCTGTCTATCCCAATGGTGTACTCTTGGCCTACCAGGGCAAACGCGTGTTTCTCCGTACTGGCGAAACCACGGAGTAAGCTGGGGCGGAAAAAGTAGACAGTCCTCACCCGTATGGTGAGTGATTCCTATGTATCATTAAGGCTTGGCGTTACACGCCATACCGACCATTCATATCCTCGATCTTCTTCAGAATCGCAGGTTCTTCCTCGTGATACATTTCCTGGATCATCTCATCTTGGAAGTCGTACGTACGGTCCTCAAAGGCGGTTGTCTCCAAGCGATCAAATAGCCGACTCTTCGCTTGGGCAATGTCCTTTCCGTAGATGTGATAGGAATCTGCGTGCCAGTTGAGGCGCCCGAGCTCGACACGATCTCCCGTGCGTTTGGCAACCTCATCGGCGATGACTTCGCGGTTGAACATGATGAACCCGAACATGTTCATGAAGCTTGCGCCCCAGGCATCGTTGCTGCGAAAGCGGACGTTGCAGTTCAGCCACTGGACCCCGTCGTCATCTTCAAGAATCCGATACCAGAGTGACTGCAGGCAGGGGGGATCAAAGCAATCCAAGTCGTGATTTGGCATCCAGGTGATCATCTGTGCCTGACGGGAAAAGGGCTGGTCCACCAGCTTCTGGATGACCGCCTCGATCTGATCCACGCTGAACGCACCCATCTGTTTTGAAACGTCGTCGTGTTTCTCCTTCCATTGGCCATAGTTCTGGAGTCTGCCGTGATAGGTGTACTCCCAACGCGTATCGGTTGGGTCGTTCATATCCTTGGTCCAGCCATCCTTGAGCCCCTGCAGTTCGTAGACGTACTCCCGCAAGTCGGCGAAGCCGCCGGGGAAGGCCTTATGGATCATCGGGTCCGCCATCGGGTTGTCGATGGTGATGTTCATGGTGCAATCGAGGCTGAGCGGATCCCCCTCTTTGTCGTACTGCGTTCGAAACCGCGTTCCATCCTTGAACAGCGCAATCAGAGCGCTCTCGTAGGCCTTTGCCAGAGTTGTATCCTGCACGCACAATACCGGTATGTTCCTCATTTCTCCTCCCCCAAGAAAGACAATTACAGTCCGAACCCTCGTAATGCTGCCGAGTCTACAGCAACGCAATTCCAGGCGCAAGAGTCCTCCACGGGTGAGGAGTGCGGAAAAACGTACCCAAGGTACGGGGCGAGGGCGCCCCGTCTCCATTTCTGGAATACTCCAGCGCATTTCTGGAGGTGGGGCGCCCTCGCCCCGCAGATCCTTTATAGTTATTACAAAGATTCTACCGCAGATTCTACCGCGCAACTTTCCGCTTTCTGCTTTCCTCGCCGCTCTGCTAGACTAGCACCCATGAATCCTACGATTACTTCAGAGTTCATTCGAGCCATCCCAAAGAGTGATCTACATGTTCACCTCGATGGATCCCTGCGTCTCGGAACACTCATCGAGCTGGCGAAGGCTCATGGGGTGGAGTTGCCTTCGTACGAGGCAGCGGGCCTACGTGAGCTTGTCTTTAAGGATCGCTATGCCAATCTGGGCGAATATCTGCACGGATTCGCATACACCTGTGCCGTGTTGCGCGATGCCGAGAGTATCGAACGTGTTGCGTGTGAATTGGCCGAGGACAATATTGCCGAGGGCGTGCGCTATATTGAGGTGCGCTTTGCGCCGCAGCTCCACGTCCGTGATGAGCTTCAGATGAAGGATGTTGTCGGAGCGGTTGCCGCAGGTCTTGAGCGCGGCGCCAAATCGCACAACAACACATCCGCTGTCAAGCAGGGCGACGACATTCCCTTCGAGTTTGGCATCATTGTCTGTGCCATGCGTTCGATCAACGAGCACATGAGCCCCTACTACAAGCGCTTGTTCCATTTGCTTTCCGGAACACCGCACAAGGAACTCTGCACATTGGCGTCGATGGAGATGGTCCGCCTTGCGGTCGAGCTTCGAGACAAGCACGGGCTTCCCATCGTTGGATTCGATCTTGCCGGCGAGGAAGCGGGCTATCCTGCCGCCTATCACACGCAGGCCTATCAGTTTGCGCACAGCCACTTCCTGCGCAAAACCGTTCATGCCGGGGAGGCCTACGGGCCCGAGTCCATCTTCCAAGCCATCACGGACTGCTACACAAACCGCATTGGCCATGGGACCTTCCTCTTCTCGAGCGAGATGATCCAGGATCCCAATATTGCGGACAAGGCCGCTTACGTGGAGTCGCTTGCCGAGTACGTCGCCTCGCAGCGCATCACCATGGAAGTCTGCATTACCAGCAATCTCCAAACGGTTCCGGAATTTGAGACCATCAATGATCATCCCATCTGTCGTATGATTGAGAGCAGCCTCTCCGTATCCGTCTGCACAGACAATCGGCTTATCTCGAATACAACGGTCTCCCGGGAACTTGAGCTGATTGCCAGTGCGCTCTGTCTTCACCCCGCCCAGTTTAAGAATCTGGTTGTTGCCGGTTTCAAGGGGAGCTTCTTCGGGGGGGGCTACAACCAGAAACGCGCTTACGTCCGCCAGATGATGAGCCTCTATGAAAAGCACGAGCAGACGCTGCTCGCCGGATAGCGCATGCTCGCCTCTCAAGCCACCATAACCGTCCTTGACTTCGAAGGCACAGGGAGCGTTAAGGGCTATCCGGATGAGCCCTGGCAGATTGGGCTTGTGCAGATCAGATCTGGCAAGGTTGAGGCCGACACCGTTTTTGAAAGCTTGCTCCGTGTGGGTGATCGGCCCTTCAATCGTTACGCTCCTGGGCGCCATGCAGAGCTCCGGGATGAGATGGCTGCCGCGCCTACGCTGCCCACCTTGTGGGCAGCGCTACGCAACCGCCTGGAGGGGCCGCTGTTGGCGGCGCACAATGCGGCAACAGAGAATCGCTATCTCGCGCAGGCCTTCCCGCTGCATCCCCCATGCCAGTGGATCGACACGCTCAAGCTCGTCCGTATTGCCTACCCCACGCTGCGATCCCATAAGCTCGAAGACCTGATCGCACGCATGCAGCTTGCCGAACGCCTCGAGATGCTTGTCCCCGGACGCAGCTCTCATGATGCCCTCTATGATGCGGTTGCCTGCGCGCTTCTTCTTGAGGCCATTCTACAACTTCCCGGCTGGGAAGCGGCGACTACAGATGCCCTGCTCCGCGCCCACCCCCGCGCGTTCCATCGCCGCAAGAGGTAGGTTGCAAAGTTAGATGCCGCAGTTAGTGGTCATTATTTTTGGCGCTTCCGGGTTTAGCGGGTGTTTTTTCATTGGCCAATATGCACGTGTCCCCGAAACGGCTACACCGACGAAGCGGTTCGACGAAGCGTAACCGACCAAGTGTGGGACAAAGAATGCGACG
>JABGOW010000129.1 GCA_018645275.1 Verrucomicrobiota bacterium | reverse complement strand
TTTAGATTTCCAATTTCAGGTTTCAAGTTTCACCCCTCAGCCCTTCCCCCTTTCACCCCTCATCCCTGCCCCTATTCTTCCCTAAAAGCCTCCACCGGCTCGAGGAATGCGGCACGCAACACGGGGATAATGCAGGAAAGCGTACAGACCACCATCACCATCACACAGATCCGAATCAGGTCGGCCGCAGAGGTCTCCCAGGGAATCTCGCTCAACCCGTAGATCTCTTTCGGAAATACAGAGACGTTGCATCGTGCCAGCGCCTTCACGATGTTGGGGAGGTTCGTCAGGACCAGCAGTCCTGTGCCAATCCCAGCCAAGGTGCCAACAAGACACTGCACCCATCCATGCACAAGGAAGGCCAGTAGGATCTTCCACGTTGGAACGCCGAGGGCCTTCAAAAGACCAATCTCGGAGGTCTTCTGCACCACGATGACGATCAACGTCACCGTCACACAAAAGATGGCCACAACCGTGATGAATGCCAGCAGGATGAACATCATGGTCTTCTCATGTGCGAGTGCATCGAATAGCACCTTGTCGACCTCCTGCCAGGTGCGAACAACGTAGTGGCGACCGATGGCTGCCTGAACGCGTTCGGCATACCTCCCAAACTGGAACGGGTCCTCGGTCATGACGTATATCGAATAGGCTCCAGAGTCCAGACCCACAAGATCGCGCGCCACCCCAATGGACGTCAGAACGAATCCTCCATCAAAATCGCGCATACCCAAATCAAAGATGCCGGAGACCTCAAGTGCCTCGGGAAGATGGAGTTCATCCTGCGCCATCACGCTCATGGGTGAATGAACAAGCACCTCATCCCCCGCAATGAGCCCCAATTGCGAAGCCATATCAACACCGATCACGACGGAGTCGTCCTCGATATCAAAGACACCCTCGCTCATATTGTCGGGGATGCGACTGACAGACGACGCCCGCTCTGGCGTCACGCCCAGCAGTACGGGCGCCGACAGGCGACCTTCACGCTGCAGCATCACCCGCGCTTCAATGCTGGCAGCGACCCCTGTGACCCCCTCAACCGCCGCAATCTGCTCACACAGCAGCTCATCATCTTCAATCGTTCCGTAGAGGCTCGTAACGGTCAGGTGCGGTTTGAAGCTGAGAATCTTGGTTCGCCACATGTTGTCGAAGCCCGTCATGACCGACAGCACGATGACAAGAATCGCTACGCCCAGCAGGACGCCCACAACCGAAAACAGCGTCACCACGGAGATGAATGACCGTTTCGGCTTGAGATACTTTGAGGCTAGAAATAGCGAAAAGGGGAACATCTCTCACTCCGCGAAACTGTGGACGGTCGCCCCGCCACTACTCTCTCGATTTCAACTGCGGAAACAGGATGACGTCACGAATCGCATCCACACCGGACAGGATCATCACGAGCCGGTCGATGCCAACCCCCATACCTCCCGCGGGCGGCATACCGTGCTCGAGCGCCGTAAGAAACTCCTCATCCACCTTCTCCGCATCTTCACCCGCCTGCGAATTGAGGCGGCTGCGCTGTTCAATGGGATCGTTCATCTCCGTATAGGCTGGGGCGACCTCCTGCCCCGCGATCACAAGCTCGAAGACATCCACAACGGAGGGATCATCCGGACAAGCCTTCGCCAACGGCACAAGCTGCGCGGGAAGCCGCGTCACAAACGTTGGCTGTTGAAGCGTCTTTTCGATCAATTTCTCATAGACCTCATGCGTTACCATCAGCATGTCCCAAGCCGGATCAAGGTCCAGTCCCTCGGCTTCCGCCTTGGCACGCGCATCGTCCAGCGAAAGGTCGTACCAATCATCCCCCATACGCTCTACAATCAGCTCGCGATAGGTGGCTTCCCGCCACGGCAGAGAGAGATCAACCGGCTGCGCTTCCGATCCCACCTTCAGGGTTCCATAGACCGTGTCCGCCACATGCGTAATCATGCCCTGAATGAGCTCACGCATGCCGCTGACATCCGTGTAGGCCTCATAGATCTCAAGCATCGTGAACTCAGGATTGTGAGTACGGTCCAATCCCTCATTCCGAAAATTGCGATTCAACTCAAAGACCTTGTCAAATCCCCCCACTAGAAGCCGCTTCAGATAGAGCTCGGGCGCGATGCGAAGGTACATCTCCGAGTCCAGCGCTGTGTAGTGCGTCGCAAAGGGACGCGCGGCCGCGCCACCCGCCTGCTGCTGCATCATCGGCGTTTCCACTTCGTAGAAGCCTTTGTTCGAGAGATAGTTGCGAATCTCTCGGATCGTGGCAATGCGACGATTAAAAAGGGCACGGGAATCGGGATTTGAGATCAGATCAAGGTACCGTTGACGATAACGGGATTCGACGTCCTTCAGTCCGTGCCATTTCTCGGGGAGCGGAAGCAGCGCCTTGGACAGCAGTGTCCAGGACGTGATCTTGATGGTGGGCTCCTCCGTCCGCGTGATAAACAGCTCGCCGTCGACCCCAATGTGGTCCCCAATATCGAGAAGCTTGAAAGCATCGAACACATCCTCGCCGACGGCCTTCTTCTGAACGTAGATCTGAAAACGGTCCGAACCGTCATTGATGTCGGCAAAGATGCTCTTGCCCATATCGCGAATGGTGGTCAGCCGCCCCGCCGCGGTAACGGGCTTCTCCTCTTCAAATGCTGCCCGGATCTCGGAAAGCCGCCCGGTCCGTTCAAACGCACGCCCGAAGGGCTCATACCCAAGTTCCTTCAGAGCGGCCATATTGGCAAGCCGCTGCTGCCGATACTCATTATCACTCGTAATCGCATCCGTCATAGCAAACTTCTCCAAGGTCCAGATTGCAACTTCTTGCCGCAATGTAAGACCCTATACCATGCCCAAAAGCCCTTCCCAATGCACACCAAAAAGCCCAAAAGTTACGCAGCCCAGATCTTTGACGCTTCATGCTGCCCCTCGGAAAGTCATGGACTTACCCCATTCTTTCTCCGTCGTGCATCTACAGATCCTTCGACTGCGCTCAGGATGACCGTTTCCAAAGGTTCTTTGTCATCCCGAGCTTGCGAGGGATCTCCACCCGGTAGTACGCGGCTCTGCTACCATTTCACGTCCTGAATCATGATTGTACCTGTTTGCAGACATTCTCTGAATGCTGAAGCTCAAATCTAGGGATGCTTCACCTCGGAGAGTCAACTTGTTCGCACGGCGGCTTCGTGATAGAAGAAATCGGCATGTACAGCACACCCTACTACACCTACCGGCAGTTCATGAGAGACCGGTACGGCGAACAGCTTCAGCGCATCCCCATTGACCTTGGGTTTGGTTGCCCAAACCGCGAGACGGACGGCAGCGGGGGCTGCTCGTTCTGCGCAGAACATGGCGGGCGGTCCCAACAGACGCTCAGAGCGGACGGATGGGAAGAGCAAGTGGATATGGCCCTTGCCTATGCACGCCAACGCTATGGGGCAAAGCGCTTCATGGGCTACTGCCAAGCATTTTCCGGCACATTTGCTTCTGCCGGCGAGCTACGTGACACATATGCACGCATACTAGCCCACACCCCTTTTGATGCCTTTGTTATTGGCACGCGACCAGACTGCCTTGATCCGGACACGGTTGACGGGCTGAAGACGCTCGCCTCCGAGACCGATCTCTGGGTCGAACTCGGTGTCCAGACGGTCCACGACAGAACGCTCAAGCGCGTCAACCGGGGGCACGACTGGGCATGCAGCCGCGATGCGATCGAACGGCTTCACGCGGCGGGAATCCAATGTGCCGTACATGTCATTTTCGGGCTCCCCGGGGAAACAGAGTCGGACTACCACCTGACGGCGGTGAAACTGAGCCAACTCCCCATCGCCGGCATCAAGTTCCACAACCTGCATGTGGTGCGCAACACGGAACTGGGCGCGGCGTATCTGGCAAAGCCATTCCCCCTGCTTGACGAACACGACTACGCGGAAGCCGTCATCGACGCGATCCGCCTCATGCCTCCCGAGATCCCAATCATGCGACTTCAGACCGATACCGCAAGTGATGCGCTGCTCGCGCCGCACTGGCAGATGAAGAAGGGGCAGTTCATAGACTATGTGGAGCGGCAAATGCTCAAGCGGGGGCTACGGCAGGGCGATTTGAGAGGGGATGAGGGATGAAAACGGCCGAGATGGCCGGCGCTACATCTCCAGTCGACCTGACACAATTCGGTCACGATCAGTGAGATCCTTGATCACGGCAACATCAGAGAAGCCGCAGTCCTTCAGAAGTGCGCCCACCCGAGCCCCCTGCTCCTCCCCAATCTCCAGAAAGAGCATGCCGTCATGCTTCAACACGATGCAGGCATCCTGCACGACTGAACGAATGATATCGAGGCCATCCGGGCCACCATCCAGCGCCGACCGGGGTTCATGGTCGCGAACCACAGAGGCAAGCTGATCGCACTCTGCGGAGGGGATGTAGGGAAGATTCGCCACCACCGCATCCATCGACTCCGGATCCACAATGTCGGCAAGATCTGCACTCGCGAAATGAACATGCTCAGCAAGCTTCAGTGATTCTGCGTTCTCGCGGGCCAGCGACAGAGCATCCTCACTGACATCAATCGCCAGATATCGCCCCTTGGGATTCTCGGCTGCCAAACTGAGGACGATGCAGCCAGAACCAGTACCAACATCAACAATCGCGGGGGATTCCTGCTCCCAGAGGGGCGTGCAGGCAAGTATGCAGCGTACAAGCTCCTCTGTCTCCGGTCGCGGGATAAGCGCGCGGCGGTCAACCTTGAAAACCGCATCCATAAACCCGGTGCTACCGAGAATGTACTGAACCGGTTCCCCGTCGGCGGCACGCTTGATCCCTCGCCGCATGGCATCCAACAATTTCTCTGGGAGGACTTCGTCATAGCGCAGATAGAGCTCCAGTCGTTTGCAGAGCAGCAATCGGCTCAACAGCATCTCACAGACCAACCGGGGATTCTCAACCGATTTGCCTTCGAGAAAGGTCGCACCGGATTGAAGCACATGCAGCACGGTTTTGGGGGTATCGGACATGAGGAGGAAGGTAGATCGCAAAATCGAACGGGTCAACCTATAGATTCTCTGGAGGGATGAGGGGTGAAAGCTGAAAGCTGAGATATCCCTCCACCACGAAGTGAAACTTGAGACCGCACTCAGCTACCGAGCTCGTCTTTCATGCGCTCTTCGAGATCGTGCTCACGAAGGGGCTTCACGATTTCGCCCAAATCGCCCTCCATGACGCGATCCAGGCTATAGAGCGTGAGGCCGATGCGGTGATCGGTCAGGCGGTTCTGGGGGAAATTGTAGGTGCGAATACGTCCACTGCGGTCGCCGGAGCCAATCATGGAGCGACGAGAGGCCCCCTGCTTCTCTGCTTCGTCGTGACGCTTCTGATCCAGCACACGGGCTTTCAGAACTCCCATCGCCTTCTCCCGATTGCGATGTTGGGATTTCTGATCCTGACTCTGCGCGACAACGCCCGTGGGGATGTGCGTAATACGGACAGCAGAATCTGTCGTATTCACGCACTGGCCGCCGGGGCCTGACGCGCGGTAGACATCCACACGAATATCGCAGTCAGGAATGTCGATGTCATCATCGGCCTCCGCCTCGGGAAATACCGCAACCGTGGCGGCGGAGGTATGGATACGCCCCTGGGATTCCGTGGAGGGAACGCGCTGCACGCGATGCGTGCCGCTTTCATAGCGCAGAATGCCGTAGGCCTCTGAACCTTCAACGGTGAACACGACTTCTTTGTAGCCGCCAACTTCGCTGGCACTCGCATCGACAACGCTGACTTTCCAGCCCGCACCATCGCTGTAGCGGTTGTACATACGAAAAAGGTCGCCTGCGAACAGGGCCGCTTCATCTCCGCCGGTCCCGGCTCGGATTTCGATAACCGCATTGCGACCATCGTCAGGGTCGGGAGGCAGCAAGCTAACGCGAAGATCCTTCTCAACGCCGGGAAGCTCGGCTTCGATCTCCTCAAGCTCGGCTTTAGCCATTTCGGCAAGTTCGGGCTCAGACTCGTCAGCAGCCAACTCGCGGTTCTCCGCAAGACGCGTCTGAAGCGAAAACAGATGTTGAGCCTTCTTCTCAATACGCTTCAGGCCGGCGTGTTCCTGCATGACACGGCGAAACTTATTGTGGTTTGACGCGGTAGCAGGATCCGAAAGTTCCGCTTCCAGCGCGGGAATCCGGGTCAAGATATTCTCAATGTATGCTGAATCAATCATGAGGTCGTGCAAGAACACCGTTCTCGCTGGGCTTGAGCTGCTACGGTCACCGTATCATGGCGCAAAAAGGACCAGACAGCAGCGGTGCTGATCTGGCCCCATTCGAAAACGTCGCTATTCCGCCTTGGCGCGCCCATAACGGCGGTTGAACTGCTCAACACGGCCTTCAGTGTCGAGAAGTGTGGCCTTGCCCGTATAGAACGGGTGACACTTCGAGCAGGTGTTAACAGCCATCTCTTTGACTGTCGAACGCGTCTGCATGACACTTCCACAAGCGCAGGTGATGGAGGAGTCCTGGTATTCTGGATGTATGCCTTTTTTCATCGCTTCAAACCCTCTTTGTCTTTCGTAAGCTCGCGAACAGTACACCCCACCCCATCCCAATGCAAGCAGAAATAAGCAGAAATAGGCAGAAATGTGGAGGTCCTTTTGCGTGGGGTGCATCTGCGTTTTGGTGCATTTGCATCAATCGTAATCCTAATCCTGCTCACTAGCATCCCATACAGAACAGGGGGGGGGCAGGAAACCGGAGAGCGGCTTTCCGATAGCCCGCAACTCAGCAAGCAATCACGACTGGCAATCTCAGACACGGACAACATTGTCTACGTCAGCGCCGTCAGTCTGTGGGAAATTGCGATTCAGGGGATTGGCAAGCTGGACCTACCCAATGACTTCGACGACGCACTTGCCGCACAAGGATTTCGTGAACTGCCCGTCAAATGGGAACATACGCGTCGCAACCGGGAATTGCCCTGGCTTCACCACGACCCTTTCGACCGAATGCTGATCGCCCAAGCGCAGACAGAAGCGCTGACACAGGTAACGGCCGACCGCGCGGTGCTTGATTACGAAGCCGCGTGCCTCTGACGAACCCCTGCCGTAGCCTTGACTCGTGCCGGAATCACTGGTTAGACTCAGCACGTCGGTGGAGCGCACGAAGCGTCCCGAGAACAGGTGGCAAAAGAAAGGAAATGGGCTATGGTGCATTACGATATTTATTTGAAGACAGTGATCAGGTGTCTGGCATCCAGCATCTTTGTGGTGTCGGTGGGGGCCGGATGTTCAATCACCTATAAGCCGATTCATGCCACTGTCCCAACCGTACTTAATCCCATATCGAAGCGTACGGTCAGGATTGATGAAGTGAAGGACTGCCGTCGTTTCGTGAAAACGTCGGGGTGGGCGGGGCAGCCAGTGCCGCACATAGTATTCAGCAAAGATGATACTCCTGAAAGGCGGGCTCGATGCATTGAGGTGTATCACTGTTTGCCCGAAGGGGAGACCGTGGAAAGTGTGATAGGCGACACGCTTGTGAAGGCTTTCAGGACTCAAGGCTATCGCGTACTCAAGCAGGGAGATCCCGGTTACGCGGAAGCAAAGTCTGTC
>JABGOW010000132.1 GCA_018645275.1 Verrucomicrobiota bacterium | reverse complement strand
ACAAGAGAACACAGAGAGTCTGAGGAAACGTGATGAGAATTGCAGCTGCGATTGCTGTTCTATGTGCCTTGGTTGTTGTGCCTGTTGCAGGCGTGGCGGAAACCGTCACCTGGGATGGGGCCGACAGCGGCGGCGACCAGATCTGGACCGATGGCGATGCCAATAGCTGGAGCGGCGGAACCTACGACAATAGCGACGATGCGGAGTTTCTTGGGGCCGGACTGGGAACCGTCACCGTTTCGGGCGCCATAAGCCCGGCCAGCGTCGTCGTGGATGCCTCCGGCGACTACACCTTTGTGAGTAACGCGATCAGTGGCGCCGGGAGTCTCACGAAGTCCGGGGCGGGGACGCTGTCGCTCTCTGCCACCAACACCTACACCGGCGGCACCACCGTCAATGGCGGCATTTTGGAGTTGACCGGTGGAGGTGGACGCATCACAGGCGCTGTCACCGCAGACGGCTCTGGAACACTCAAGGTAACCCACGGTGCTCACAACAACTTAGGGAGCATTAGCTCGATTACCCTACAAAATGGCGGAACAGTGACGGATAACTCCGGGGGGGAGTATGTACAATCCGTGAACCTGCCGGTCACATTCAACAACGGCGGGACCATGACTTCAGAGCCCGGCACGGATGGTAACGCTGGTTTCGGAAGCTGGCTGTTCAATGGCGGGATCACCGTGACGGGTACGGGGTTGGCAACTATAAATGCGAACAGAATCGGTTTTGGTTTCGACGAAACGGTCACAGTCGATGACACGGTGGCCGGGGCGGAGACCGATCTTCTGATTTCATCCAGCATCAGGGGCAACTGGGTTGGAACGATTACCAAGGAGGGGGCTGGCACGCTGGAGCTGACGGGAGATAATGTCGATACCTCCCCATGGCTTGTCAAGGAGGGCATCCTGGAGTTGAGCGGCGGTGCGGATCGCATCGATGGCGCCCTCATCGTCGATGGTGTCGGGACGGTCAAGGTGTCCAACGCGAGCCACAACAACATGAGCGCCATCGACTCGATTACGTTGCAGAATGGTGGGACCTTTACGGACAATTCACAGGGGGGATGGGTGCAATCCGTGTTCGCACCTGTCACGTTTACCAACAGCGGCACAATGACATCAGAACCTGGTGCCAATGGCACTGGCAATTTTGGCAACTATCTGTTTATCAATGGCATCAGTGTGACCGGAACGGGGTTGGCCACAATCAACCCGAGTGGAATCAGCTTCAATTACAGCCAAACGGTGACGGTTGCGGATACGGTCCCGGGGCCGGGAACGGATCTTCTCATTTCATGTCCCATCAAGTCCGACAGGGTGGGGACCCTTACGAAGACGGGCACCGGCACGCTTGAGCTTACGGGGGGCAATAACGATCCCAGTCCATGGAGCCTTAGCGACGGAACATTGCTGGTCAATAGCGTGGTTGTTGGCCCTGTGACCGTGAACAGCAATGCGACGGTGGGAGGGATCGGCACGATTTCCGGCGTGGTTACCAACCTCAGTGATGGGCATATTGCGCCCGGCACGAACAGCATGGGCGGCACACTCACGCTGGCGGGCGGTTTGACGCTGAACGACGGCTCCATCCTAGACATCGACGTGGACACAGTGGGGGGCACGGGCGATGCGATCGTGATTAGCGGCGGCACCTTCACCGGTGCGGCATCCGACGGCGGCGTCACGGTGAATGTGACGACAACCGGCGAGGAGGTCGTCTTCTACCCCCTCATCGACTGGAGCGGAGCGGCATCGGCCCACGTCGACCTTGCCGACTTCTCCGTGGTCTACAACGGAGAGGACGGCAGCGGCAGGCTCTGGATCTCCGGGGACAGGCTACTGCTGAGAGGCGGCAGCCTTGGCATGCTGATGATCGTCCATTAGACCCTAGAGGAGAGGGGGCACTTGAGACCTGACTCGAACGGCAATTACTTGAGCATCTTTTCCTCTTAATCGTAATCCTGCTCGTAATCCTAATCGTCTGGTTGAGCGGATTACGATTACGAGCACGATTAGGATTAGAGGTGCGTGAAGGCCTTAAGTATGGGGCACTTCAGCCCCGCCCCCTGTGGCGCCATGGAACGGACTAACAATTTTGGAAGATGCCTAATGAAGAATACCGCAATCTCTCTGTTGATCTCGCTTGTTTTGTCCAGTACATGGGCCAACGCTGCGGAGACCCCTAATATCATCTATATTCTCGCCGATGACTTGGGCTACGGGGAGCTGGGCTGCTACGGGCAGGATAAAATTGAAACGCCCAATATCGACAAGCTTCGTTCAGAGGGGATGAAGTTCACCCAGCACTACTCCGGTTCGGCTGTCTGTGCTCCCTCGCGCTGCGTCCTGCTGACCGGCAAGCATACCGGCCATGCCTATATCCGCGGCAACGATGAATGGGGGTCCCGCGGTAACGTGTGGGATTACGCCGAGGTGAACAAGAGTCCCAATCTGGAGGGACAGCGCCCGATCCCAGCGGGAACAATCACGATAGCGTCACTGCTGAAGGACGCAGGTTACACCACCGCATGCGTCGGCAAGTGGGGACTCGGTGCCCCCAATAGCGAGGGCGTTCCCAACAAGCAGGGATTCGACTTCTTCTTTGGCTACAACTGCCAGCGCCAGGCCCATACCTACTATCCCTGTCACCTATGGAAGAACGAGGAAAAGGTGCCTCTGCGCAATAAATCAGTTGCCCCGCATACACGATTGTCCAAGGGCGCCGACCCGCTGGATGAGGCCAGTTATGCCGACTACACGTTGACCGACTACAGTCCGGATCTCATGTTCAGCGAGATTACAGAATTCGTTGATGCGAACAAAGAAAGGCCCTTCTTTCTGTATTGGGCCACGCCCATCCCACACGTCCCACTGCAGGCGCCCAGGCGCTGGGTGGATTATTATGTAAAGAAGTTTGGCGATGAAAAACCGCATCTAGCGGAGTACTTCCCGTGTCGCTATCCGCGGGCGACCTACGCGGCGATGGTTTCCTACCTAGACGAGAATGTCGGCAGGCTGGTCAAGCAACTCAAGGATATCGGTGTCTATGACAACACGCTGATCATATTCACCTCCGATAATGGTCCTACCTTTAACGGCGGAGCGCAGTCGCCCTGGTTTAACAGCGGGGGATCATTTCAAGAGGGACGTCCTTGGGGCAAGTGCACGCTGCAGGAGGGCGGTATCCGCGTGCCATTCATCGCAAGCTGGCCAGGCAGGATCGAGGCTGGCTCCGAGACCGAACACATCAGCGCCTTTTGGGATGCGATGCCGACATTCTGTGAGATCGCCGGGGTTACCCCACCAGAAAATATTGACGGGATCAGTTATCTGCCGACTTTGCTGCAAAAGGGCGACCAGAAGAATCATACATATCTCTACTGGGAATATGACGGAAAGCAGGCGGTACGAATGGGCAAATGGAAGGCGATTCGTACCCTCGGCAAGAACAAGATGCATATGAAGCTCTTCAATCTCGAGGAAGATCTCCGCGAAGAGCAGAACATCGCTGAGCTTAACCCCGAGGTCGTCTCTAGGATGGAAAAAATCATGAAAGAGGCTCGCACCCCCGTGCCAAGACGCTCATCAGTAGGAGCCATGTAGCAGTATACGGTTTTCGCCGTCCAAAGCTTGCCTATTTCACAGGCCCGGATTGTGGTTAGGCCGCCCGTTGTTCAGGTCACAGACACGGAATAGCCATTGGCTCCAGCCGCCTTCAATTTCGGGGAGTCCATTGGGGGGCTCTTTCAACCGGAAAATGAGGTCCGGGAAAGGGATGTACCCCATAGAGGTAATTGAGTGCATAATAGGGGTAATGGCGGCTTGTTAATACCCCTATTTGTGATATCCTTACCCCTATTCGAAAGAACCTATCATGAACTCACTGAGTGTCAGCTACCTGAATCGTTTGAACCTGACTCCTGAACAAGGCTCTGTCTTGGCCAAGATCGGGGAGTGCAAGGGCAAGCAGGAGTTGTTTGCCAAGCAGACACCAGAAACGCTGGAGACTCTGAGGAAGACCGCCATTGTGGAATCTAGTGAGTGCTCCAACCGTTTGGAGGGGATAACCGCACCTCACAAGCGAATCGCGGCCCTCGTACTCAGGACAGCACCCCCCCAAGACCGGTCCGAACAGGAAATTGCCGGTTACCGTGATGCTCTGAACGTGATTCACGAATCAGCAAGTCACATGCACTTGTCGGTCAACATTTGCCTGCAACTACATTCCATGCTTTACAGGTATCTGCCCCAAGATGGCGGCGGCTGGAAGATGACGGACAACGAGATTGTCGAGCGTACCACTGACGGTGCCGTGGCACGGGTGCGCTTCCGGGCCGTCAGTGCAGTTGCAACACCCCAAGCCATGCAACAGCTGGAAGCCACCTATGGCGCAGCCGTCAACGAGTATACGAAGGAACCTTTGCTGGTTGTTCCTCTTGCCATCCTCGACTTTCTCTGCATCCATCCGTTCAGCGATGGTAATGGTAGGGTGTCGCGGCTACTGACACTGATGCTGCTCTATCATTTCGGTCATGAAGTGGGGCGATACATTAGTCTTGAACGCATCTTCGAGCAGTCGAAAGAGACCTACTACGAGGCACTGGATAGCAGTTCGCAGGGCTGGCATGAGTCCGAGCACGACGTCCACCCCTGGCTTAACTACTTCTGGGGTGTACTGATTCGGGCATACAAGGAATTTGAGGAACGCGTCGGGACGCTTGGTACCGGCAGGGGATCTAAAACCGAACAGGTGGAAGCTGCAGTTACCCGGAGGGTAGCACCTTTCGCCATATCGGATATTGAAGCCGACTGCCCCGCCGTGAGCCGCGACATGATTCGGGTGGTACTTCGCAGAATGCGCGACAATGGTCTGTTGCGCACCGAAGGACGTGGCCCTGGAGCACGCTGGGTAAAGATCTCATAGCCAGCCCATATTCGAGCAACCAGAGCTTCAACGGAACAGCCCCCCCTCTTGGCAGCTCAGCGAAAATGAGTGGAACCGTCTCTATAGTTGATCGTGCTTCGTGCTCGTGAAACATGCCTAGTCGGGTTTGCTCAGAGACGCATCGACGCGCCAGTTGCCCGGCTGAACTGTGAACATGATGTAGTGCTCGGCGTCCTCTTTAAAGTCTAGCCCGTCAATATCCGCCCGTGGCTTGCCGTTCTCCCATACCGTCTGGCCGTTTGCCTTGATGCTGGCGATGCTGACATCGTCGCGTTTCGGAATGCCGATGATGGCTGTCGTATCTGCCGGTGAGGTTAGGTTCATGGTGAAGGTGTTAGCTGCGTTTTGCAACTCCACACCGATGTCTCCCTTAACAGACGGGACAGTGGTCTTGATATGCTTCAGGGGCCCCATCTGCGGCAGCACGTGGTAGGTCTCGTAGCCGGGCGTTACCGGGGCCACGCCGGCGCCGTACTTGCACATAAGCGAGAGAGGCGCTCCCGACCAGGCGTGGTTGCGCGTCCCCACACCGGAGAAGTCCTCCCACAGTGTCGTCGTGCCGGCATCTACCATCTCCGCATATCGTCTCTTCATGCGCTCAAAAGCATCGTCGGCATGCCCCATCATGAACAGAGCCTCCAGGACATAAGCTTCCATGTAGGGCGTACAGTACGCCTGGGAAGTCAGGATCTTCCGGATGACCGGGTATTTGTCTTCTCCGGCCAAGCCAAAAACGACAGCCAATGCGTTGGCGCGTTCATCGGTGCATTCTGCCCGGTAGCCGTCAGGTTTCCAGAATGCCGCATCAAAAGCGGCTTCAAGTGCGGCGATCCTGCCTTTTAGCCACTCTTTCTCCCCGCTGGCCCCAATCAGGTCTGCTATCTGAAGGGCGGCCTTGAGGGCGGCATAGTACCAGCAGTTCTCCATTACGGTCTTGTCCTGGTGATCCAGGTGATCGAACCAGTGCCAGTTTCCGCGTCGGGCCTGCACCAGGCCGTCTTCTCCGGTCTTCCACAGCTTGAGGTAGCTGATGATGGCTGGGTAAGCCGCACGAATGGGAGCCAAGTCGCCCGTGTGCAGATAGTATGGCAGCAGAATACCGTGGTCGCTAATGGCATGCAGCGATTGGGAAGGCAGTTCGCTCGGGTGGGCGCCCGGGATGTTGCCCCTCAGCACATCGCCATTTCTCCAACGAATGAAATCGTTGATACATTTGAGGGACAGCCTGTCTGAACGGCGCCCGAGACAGTAGAAGGTCTGCAGTACCTGGGAACTCACATCGCCAATCCACTGACCCCGCTCCCGGTCCGGGCAGTCCATGTAGTTGTCCCGCATGCAGATGTAGAGCGTACGACGGGCCTTCAGCCACAGGGCGTTCAGGATAGGGTCATCGCACTCAAAGCTGCCGTGAAACTCGCAGTCGTATCCCGTTTCCCGATACTTGAGGCTCCGTATCTTTACACCGGTCGGGATTGTGTAAATCACGTTCTCCCCGTAGAGCCAGTCCAAGCTCTCAAATGCCTGCCTGCCTTCGCGTGTGATGTACTCGGTGTGATGACTGTTGTAGAAATTATTGCCGCCGCCACCCGGTCCGCCTTGTACCCGAAACCGGTCGGTGCGAATATCAATCGTGAGGCCGGCTGGAGCATCGACTTCCAGGTAGGGGCTGATCATGGCCGCATGGGGAAGCTCGGCTGTAATGGGATCGCCGCCTCCTTCACCAGGCAGAGCGGAATCATTCGCGTAGGATCTCAGCCCGCTGTCCTTCCACAGGGGAATGGGGCGTGCTTCGAGTGGCCCCCACGGCAGGCAAGGGGGCACGCCCTTCTCCTCCGCGTCCTCCCAGTCGGTATCATTGGCGCCGGGCATGATCCAGTCCGGTATATCTTTGCGGGCATCGAAGCCGATGTTGTGGCCACCGTAAAGGTAACTGGGGCGATCCCCTGAGGTATTTCCGTAGGCGGGGTGCTGTCTCACCTTCCAGCTCTTATCGGAAACCAGCTGACGGTCCCCCAAATCAGCTTCAAGGAGGAGACCACCGGCACCGGAATCAACACTGTTGCGTCCTCCGTTGCCCCAATACCAAGCCAGGATCGCTAGACTATTCTCTCCCGACTGAAGGTATGGAGCCAGATCAACCGTGTCATAATACCCGGCGCCCGGTGCTGGCCCGCGGTTGAGTCCCCCTTCGAAAACCACAAGCTTGCCGTTTACCCACAGCCAATACTTCGAGTCGACCGCAACCCGCGCCAAGGCCTTGCGGGGTACCGCGTCAAGATGCACAGTCTTTCGGTAACAGCTCCACTGGTTTGCTGTGGGGCTCTTCCCATATTCCGTTTCAGCTACCCCAATCCACGAAGACTGCCAAGGCTCCTCTGCAATGCCTCTAAGGCTTGAAATCAACGCTACCATCAGGATGGTCCTTCCCTGCTTCAGTACGTTCAAGGCGATTCTCCTGCTCTAATCCAGATCCAGATGCATCGGGCTATCATACCCCCTGCCAGCACGATCATCAATAGGAGCGATGCAGGAGCGTTTGCGTCAAAAACACTGCGCATGATTATTTGACTTCGTAAACATACCTGTTTCGGTGACCCCCACGACCTTGTGTCGTGGGTGAAAGAGCTTAACAGCCAACCCAACAC
>JABGOW010000097.1 GCA_018645275.1 Verrucomicrobiota bacterium | reverse complement strand
TCGGCGAGATTGCCCGCCAGTGCGACTTCGTGCGCGAAAGCCACCTGGCCTTCCTCTTCCGCAAGCAGCACGGTATGACCATGAGCGCATACCGCACGGAGCGTCGCCTGACGTAGCCGCGATCGAGGCTGCTGGAGCCAGAGCCGACAGTTGAGTCCTGACTCGTGCTATTCATGGTGAAACACAAAGTAAGACGGACATCTTGGCCGTCAGTAGGCTGTCTTGCACGGACGGGCAAGATGCCCGTCCTACGAAAATCCGAATCAGAGGGCGGAAATGCCAACAAAACGATTGAAGTTTCAGACCTCCCCCCCCCCGACCTATTCTTTCGTAACGATGAACTGGTCGATGCCGATTGCAGCGCCCTCGTCCCTGACATCTTTCGAGATGAACGCAATGGTGATCGTCTGCCCGGTTGATTCATGAACCCCGAGGCTTATGCGCTGAACGGTATAGGCACCGGCAATGCTGTCCTTGATGCCGTTGACTTCGCGCTCACGGGTGACTTCGACCGCATCAAAGGTGCCTCTCTCAACGGTCTCAGAACTGTAGACGCCCTCTTCTGACAGCCGGACATCGGGGAACGAGATTGTTGCGGGCTTGCCGTCGATCTCAACACCGAATGCTCCGTATCCCGGTCCGACAGTGACAAGCGCGTCAACCTTGTGGAGACCGGTGCTTTCCACGGGCACCTCGAAGGTGACCGACTGGCCGGACTGCGCTGGCTCAAACAACACCTGGCCATGCCCCGTCCAGAGGTTGAACTTCTCTTCCGGCGGGATATCGCTTCGGGGCTGCACTTTGACGCTCAAGCCCTCGCCGACAGCATAGGTCACCGCCTCCGCTTCAAGCCAGGCCGTATTGCTGCCTTGTGAGTTCGTATAGACATACAGGCCACCGATGGTTGCAGCCATCAAGAACCACCACAGCTTAAGACTCCTGAAACCGCCATACTTGCCCTTCTCGGCTTCAGCAACACCCAGCGCGCTCTTGGTCCATATGACGCCCTCAAGTTCTTCCTCCGGTTTCGGCTTCGAAAAGAGGGACAGGATGACCAGAATCACACAGGACAGAACAAACACCGCAAACGTATGGTGCATAAAGTTGTCATAGGGCTGCAGGAACGGGACCTTGGGGAAGAGCACAAAGATCACGGTTGGCAAGAGCACCAGGAACCCCAGCAGCATCGTTAAGGTGGCAGCCACCGCTGTGATTCGCTTCCACATTATCCCCAACAGGAAGCAGGCCGCAATCGGCGGGGCGACATAGAAGAATACGGTCTGAATCAACTGGAACACGGTGATTCCGGGGAACGCCGCGATCACAAGCGCCACACTGATGCCAACGAGAATGATGACCAGAGCACTTAGTCTGCCGACAATATGCAGTTCTTTATCCGTTGCATTTGGCCGGATCAGTTCTTTGTAGAGATCCAGCGTGAAGATCGTGGATGACGAGTTGGTGATCGCACTCAGCGTGGACATCACGGCACTGGCGAGTCCGGCAAGAACAAGCCCGATCAGCCCTGCGGGCAGGAACTGTTTCACCATGAACGGCCACGCCTGGTCGCCATCACTGATTCGCGACTGGAACAGGTAGAAAGCCGCGATCCCTGGGATGACCACAATGAACGGCAGAATCGCCTTGCTGAACCCCGCCATGATCACGCCCATTCGCGCGTCCCACTCGCTACGGGCGCCCAGGCACCTTTGCACCATGAACTGGTTGGCACAGTTGTACCAGAGCCCCACAGACACCAACCCCGAAATGAACCCCGTCCATGGAATCATCTCATGTCGGGATGAATAGAACATGATGAACTTCTCGGGCATGCTATCCATCAGTTGATCCAGACCGCCGGCATGGTATACCCCATAGACGCTTACAATAATGCCGCCCACCATCAGCAGGCAGAATTGCAACACGTCCGCCCACACGGCCGAAAGCAGCCCTCCGTAGATCGTGTACGTTCCTGCAGAGACAGCCAGAATCAGGATCCCCATCCAGATAGGGATCTGCGGGAAGAAGACATTCATTGCCTTGGCTCCGGCAAACATAACCCCGCCCAGCATGGCGATCACCAGGCCAATAATCATCACAACGGCGTATATGTAACGGCAGGTCTTGTTGAAGCGTTTCTCAAGAAACTCCGGCATCGTCGCCACATTGCCACGCATGTAGAAGGGCAGGAAGATCCAGATCAAGGCGGTGAAGGTTGCAGCGTTGGCCCATTCCCAGTTTGCCACCGCCATGCCATACAGGAACCCCCACCCCACCATCCCGATGAAATGCTCGGTCGAGATGTTGGACGCGATGAAGGATGCACCGATCGCATACCAGGGGAGCTTCTTGGAGGCCAGAAAGTAGTCTGCCGATGATTTGGTTTTGCTGCGCGCGGCAACCACAACCGCAAACACCACAACGCCAATGAAGTAGCCAAAGAAAATTAGTGCGTCCCATATACTCAGATTCATGAATTCAGCCTTTCACCAACAGCACCGCCCGGATGGATGACGGCAAACTGATCGTTTGTGTACCCGGTCGCTTCAATGAGAGCTGCCTGCAAAGCGTCAAATATCGCCGACAGCACAATAAAACTGGTCGTCCCCTGGCTGTTGTACTTGTCGGTCTCACGTTCCACATGCATCGTGATCACAATGTCCGCTCCCAGCGCCAGCGGGGACGCGGTGTCTTCTGTTATGCTGATAACCGTAACGCCCTTCTGTTTGCAGATATCAAGTATCGGGAGAAGCTCAGCCGTCTTTCCACCGCGCGAAGCGAGGACCATGACATCACCCTTCTTCAGGAACCCGCTGGCGCCATGCAGCGCTTCCGCCGGCGAGATGAACCGTGCTGGCAGCTCAACGCAGCACATCAGGTGCGCAAAATGCTGGCAGGCGATACCGGAGTGACCGCAGCCACTGGCCGCAATGCATCCGGCATTCGCCAGCGCAGCCACGGCCGCTTCAAAAGCCGAGGGAGCAATACACGCCAGGGCTTGCATGAGCGCGGAGGACTCGATGCCGAAGGACGCCTCCGCATGTTTCCAGACACTGCGTTCCATGGGTTACTCTCCAATGATCTGAATACTGGCCTGGCGCTCCCTGGCGCCGGTCTGATCGAAATCCACGAAGTAGATATGACCGAATTGGCCCAGCTCCATATTGCCTTCAAAGATCGGGATGCTCTCGCTTCTACCCATGATCGACGAGCGCAGGTGCGCGTCGGTATTGAGCGTGCCCTGCCTGTCCTCGCCATGCTTGGCCGCAAACACAAACATCTCCGGCCCGGGATGCAGGTACTGCCCTTCCTCACGACAGGTCGGTATGACCTGCTCGAATACATTCGTAAGATCCTGCTGGAGGCAGCTCAGCCCCGTATCCGCCCGATCAATTGAATCCTCCTCAATCATCACCGCACAGGTCGTATGACGCGAATAGACCACGCAGATACCAGATTGGATTCCTGAGCGCTTGACGATGTCTTTGACCTCGTCGGTGATGGTATGAAACGTCGGCCGCTGGCCGGTTGACTGTAGTTTAAGTGTGTCTCTGATGGTTTTCATGGTCTATTTCCCCTTTTCAGCTCTCTTCGGCTCTTTTCGGCTGACGAGAGCGGCGACGAGAATGGTGGACGATTGAGAGAATCTCTACTCGTTATCCGCTCTCGTCGCCGTTCTCGTCGACCCTCTCTCTCCTTCAACCCACCTACTTCCCCAACTCATCCTTCGCTTTGCGCACATTAAACATCATCTCATCCAGCAACTTGAACGGATCCGGGGATTTCAGAATCCCGGAGGCGGAACCCGCGGCATCATTGCCGGCCATGATGAAATCGTAGATCTGCTCGCCCGTGGTGATGCCGGCGGCCTGCTCCACCAGGATATCCGGATAGAGGTCTTTGACGACCTTGAGCGTTTCCACCACGTACCCCATATCGCTGGCCTGGTCGGTACCGATCAACTCACTCGGTTCAGGGTTGATGATATCCGGCTGGAACTGGGCAATCGCCTTTGTTTCCGCAATCGAATCGGCGCAGGCAAACGTGATCAATCCAAGCTCATTGGCCCGGTCAATGGTTTCCTTGATCTGCGGCAGGCTCATGGGTCTTTCGCAATGGTTGAGCAATACGCCTGTGGCCCCGGCATCCTTGATCGCCTCGGGCAGCACATCCGCCATGCCGCGACCGGGCCGCAGCGTGTCCATGTAGGGCGCGAACACGAACAGCTTGCTGGTGTGCTCCGCGATCCGGCGAATCTCGGTGTAGGGTGCAATGAAGATGGCATCGATGTCATACGTCTTCGCCCCCTCATCAACCGCCTTCGCGTACTCAAATACCGCATCGCCGTAGATGTAGTTCTTCACACTCGTTTCGAAAAACGGTGCTTTGGGTAGAGTCTTTGGGGGCTTTGTTGTGGTCATGTTCAATCTCCTCTATACGGTTGACGATAGCGGCGACGAGAAAGGTGGACGATTAGGAAAACTTCTACTCGTTATCCGCTCACAGCCTGCCCTCCATAGCTCGCAGAGCGACGGATGGGTCGCCGTTCTCGTCAACCGTTCCCCGTTCTCATTGTTTCACACAAATTCTGTCAATGCCCTTCACTCATCCAACCCATATCGTTCCACATACTCCCGATAGAGCGCCTCATACAGTCTGCTGCGCTCAACATCGGGTTCTATGATCCGTTCGCTCGATTTGATTCGCTGGTAGCCATCCTGTTCATCGCGAAAGATGCCAGTCCCGATACCTGCCAGGAGCACCGCACCCATGGCTCCGGCGTGCTCTCCGGTTTCGGGGATGGCCACCGGCCGGTTCAGAACGTCGGCCAAGATGGTCGGCCAAACAGCACTCTTGGTCGGCCCACCCGTTAGCACAATCCTGCCGGCATGGCTCCCGGTAAGCCGCATGAGGTGGTCTACGCGATTCCGCATAAGAAACACAATTCCCTCCATGAGCGCCCGCGCGATGTTCGCCGGCGTCGCCGTCGCTGCGATCGCTTTGTTCTCTTCGTATGGCTGCTGAAACAGCTCAATAGAGAGCCCCTCTGCTCCCGGCGGAGCCTCTGCCGCCAGCCGGTTGAATCGGTCAAACAGCGGCTCGCCATTCGTCGACGCGATGCACTGCTTAAGATAGACATTCATCTTCTCGGCCACGGCCGTCAGGGCAAACATGGATCCCCAGCAGCCAGCAGGCGAGAGAAACGGATCTATGAGCATCCGACCCTTCAATCCCGTTTCCCGGCTCTTGATCGGTGCAAACACCACCCAGGACGTGCCGGCGGAGATAAGCAGGTCCCCTTCTCCGAACACGCCCGTGCTTCTGGCGGCCGAGGGATGGTCGAAGCTGCCGGTAACCACCCGGGTTCCGGAGGCCAGCCCGGTGGCCTTAGCCGCTTCAGGTGTTACCTCACCACAGATGGAACCAGACGCCAGCAGCTCAGACAGCCGACCGGGCTCCAATCCAAGAACTGCCAGCAGCTCGCTGTTCCACGTAGATGCTTCCTGGTCTTGCAGGTAGAAGGTGGTTGCCTTTGACCGGTCCACCACCAGCCGCCCGCAGAGGCGGTGGTAGAGATAATCGTTGAGCATGGTGAAATACCGGGCCCTGCCCCAGGCGTCCGGATCCGATGCCTTCAGCCAGCCAAGGTGCGCGAGAGGAAAGGTGCCACCGAAGGGCCAACCCGCGCTGCGGTATACCCGTTCCGGATCCACATCCGACCAAAGCTCGGCTTCCCTGCCGGCCGTCCTTGTGTCCAGCCAGCTGATGGCGTTCCGCACGGGACGATAATTCTCGTCAAGGAGCAGCGTGTTCCCACTGGCACCACTGAGGCTGATGGCCTTGATCTCGCTTGGGGTTCCGACTTCTGAGACAAGCGCCTTAATGACCGAGCACACATTCTCGAAGTAGCACTCCGCATCAATCTCAACCCGCTGGTCGTCCATGCGCAGCAGCTCTACCTGCCGGCTTGCCTGACAGACGATAGTGCCGGCGGCATCCGACAGCACGGCCTTCATGGCGCTGGTGCCAAGGTCAAAACCAATCAGGTATTCGTTGCCGGTGCTCTCACGCATGCGTCAGTTCGCTTTCATCCATCGATGTACTAGGATTCAGCAAACATAATACCCACACACCAAGACAACACACTACCCTCTCTTGCGCACAAGTTCTTTCTTGTTTGCGCACAGAAGAAGGCTGTCTGGCTAGGCTGAGACTTGCTCGTAATCTCGGCACTCTCGCCCTTTGATTCACGTCTTCGTAGGACGGGCATCTTGCCCGTCTGTTCTCTTCCACTGACGGACAGGATGTCCGTCCTACGTCTAGCTTCACCTCTGTATGATCCGGCGACAGAACGACGCAGGGGCGGATCTCTACTCGCCCAATGGACTCCACTTCTCACGGTACTCCATTTTCACCTTGCCGGTTGTCTCATCGAGGAAGAGCGGCAGAAAGAGGAAGCGGGACTTTTCGATGTCCGACCGATCGGGTATCCACCATTGATCGCAGAGCGCCATGACCGTGTCGGATTCCTCGAGGTAGATCAGATCGGTGACCTGCGAACTCCAGGTTCTCTGCTCGCTGATATCTGCTTGCTGCTTGTATGTACCCAAGGGCAAATCGGCGACCGCGCACTTGGTGTCTGAACCCGCCCAGCCGTGCACACCGGACGCAACCGCGATGTACTTGCCTTTGTACTTGATCATTGCCGGCGCTTCACAGCCCCTGTCAAAGATCACGACGCCGTCCCGGTTACTGGTCAGATAGTCGTCACTGAGACTGTCGATGCGGATCGCATAACGCCAGCCATTACCTGGTTTGGCATCTGGTGCATTATGATCACAGTAAATCACATAGCCCTTGCCATCATCATCCTGGAATACATTCATGTCCGATCCAAACCCGGTGGACGTGCCCATCTGGCGGGGCCCGTGCGGCGTAAAAGGACCTTCCGGATGATCTGCCGTGGCGACCATCAGGAACGAGGCCGGCATAGCTACAAACCAGCGGTACCACATCACGTACTTCTTCGTCTTCGCATTGTACATGACATGCGACCGCCCCGTGGCTCCCACTTTACCGAAACCTCGCTCCGGGCGGGGCAGGCAAACGCCCTTGTATGTCCAGTTCTTGAGGTCGGTGGAGCTGTAAACCTGCACTCCGTTCCAGACGGGGCCAGCGGTCATGCGAAACTTGCCCTTCGGGTTATTGGCATAGCTGCTGCCATACCAGTAGAAGACGCCAGCGAAGCGTGCGATCTCACCTTCATGGGCAACGATCCGGCGGCCATCCACGTCAAACCAATCCGTGCCGTTGATAATCGTCGCAGGATCAGTCTCATCGGCATAAGTGTTCGAAACAGACAAAGCAAGCCCGAGAAACCCGAAGGCGAATAGTGTCAACACTGCGGTGTGATTCATGTTCATCTCCTCTGACAGACGCATACACACGACGCCAACAACAACGCCGCCAAACGATGTGACAGCCTACCGTGGGCAATGATAGCGCACTACAGCCTTTTGCGCACAGACTTCTTCTTGTTTGCGCACAGAAGAAGGCTGTCTGGCTAGGCTGAGACTTACTCGTAATCTCGGCACTCTCGCCCTTTGATTCACGTCTTCGTAGGACGGGCATCT
>JABGOW010000262.1 GCA_018645275.1 Verrucomicrobiota bacterium | reverse complement strand
GTGGCATGATGAGATGAAGGACAAGGTTGGCGCGCATCTGGCTCTTCAGGAGGGGCGTCCCTCGGATGCCATCGAACTCTTCAGGAAGCATATGGTGCGTGTGGCTGCCTGGGAAGCTCCCGTCGTGAATCCTGAGAATGGCGCGAAGATGACGCGGGAGGCTGTGCTTGGGTTCAATGAGAAGCGTCTCGGTGATATCTATATCGGCATGGATGGTCATGCCGCTGATGCCGGAGCGGCCTATGCCCGTGCACGCGATTGGTACCAGAAGGCTCTGGCGGATTTGGAGCCCGGTACGATTGAGTTCAAGTCTGCGACGGACGAGTTATCTCGGGTTCCGGTCGGCGGTCAGTAGTCCGGGCTATTGGTCCATGATCGAGACTGCACCGCTGGGGCAGACCTGGCGGCAGGTATCGCATCGGATGCAGGTCTTGGCGTCGACATGGTGCTGGCGGTGTGGTGTGAAGGCGATGGCATCCACGGGGCACCGCTGGGCACAGCGCGTACACCCGATGCAGTCCTCTGTGATGACGTACCGGATGAGTGCTTTGCAGCGTTTGGCCGGGCACCTTCCTTCGACATGTGCCTCATACTCTTCCCGGAAATGCTGAAGCGTGGACAGCACGGGGTTTGGGGCCGTTCGGCCCAGTCCACAGAGACTCCCCGCCTGGACTTGCTTGCAGAGTCGCTCAAGGTCTATGAGGTCCTCTGTGGATCCTGTTCCCTCACAGAGCGCTTCAAGAATCTCGAGCATGCGTTTGGTGCCAATGCGGCAAAACGTGCACTTGCCGCAGGATTCCTCCCGAGTGAATGACAAGAAGTAGCGTGCAATGTCGACCATGCAGTCGGTATCGTCGAGCACGACCAGGCCACCGGAGCCCATGATGGCTCCTACTTCCTGCAACGCATCAAAATCAATTGGCGTATCTGCAAGGTGGGCTGGGATACAGCCGCCGGAGGGCCCTCCAATCTGGACGGCTTTGAAGGCCTTTCCTCCCTGAATACCGCCGCCTATATCCATCACGATCTCGCGTATTGTCGAGCCCATGGGAATCTCGATCAGGCCACCGCGCTCAATGCGCCCGGCAAGTGCGAATGCTTTTGTGCCGGGGCTGCCGTGGGTTCCAAGTGTGCGGAAATGCGAGGCTCCATGTCTCATGATCCACGGGACAGCCGCGAATGTCTCAACGTTGTTGATCAGCGTGGGTTCACCGTAGAGTCCATGTTCGGATGGATAGGGAGGACGAATTCTGGGCGTGCCGCGGTGCCCTTCAATGGCGGCGAGAAGGGCGGTTTCCTCCCCACACACAAAAGCCCCGGCCCCTGCTTCTACGTGAAGGGAGAGTGGCATTGGATCTGACGGGGGTGGCGAGGGGCATGCGTCTTGCGAAGGAACAGAGGATGTCAGCAGACCGTGGGTCTCACAGATGTCTATGGCTTGCCGCATACGCGCAACCGCCAGCGGGTATTCTCCGCGGATATAGAGATAGCCTTCTGTTGCGCCGATCGCGTGGGCGGCAATCGCCATGCCCTCGATCACGCGGAAAGGGAATGACTCGAGTAACATGCGGTCCATGAAGGACCCCGGGTCACCCTCGTCTCCGTTGCAGACAACATAGCGCTTCCTGCCTAGGGCGGAACACACCGTCCTCCACTTGTCACCCGTGAGATAGCCCCCGCCTCCCCGGCCGCGCAGCCCACTGCTGCAAATAGTGTCGATGACGGCGTCTGGGGTGGCTTCTTTCCTGCATTTCCGGAGCGCTGCGAACCCATCGTGGGCGAGGTAGGTGTCCAAGTCCAGTGGGTCCAGTTTGCCGGCATGTTCAAGTGCGACGTGTCGCTGTCGTTGCCAATAGGGGCCCTCCTGGCAGTCGCGCACATTGGCGGGATACCGCGTAGGTGTGGCTTCAGATAGATCGCCGATCAGACTGTCGAGCAGGGCTATGGCTGTCTGTGTGACACGCTGGCTGGCTCGTGCCGGTTGGAAATGCTGAAGCAAAATGGCGTCCACATCCTGCGGGGCGACCTTCCCGTAGCAGAAGGTCTGTCCATCGGGCATCATGAGTTCCACCAGAGGGGCATCGAATGAGATGCCGGTGCAGCCAACGCTGCGTTGCTCCACGGCGAGTCCATAGCGGGTGATGGTCTCGCCTGCGGCTTCCCACAGTGCATCAGCACCAGCCGCGAGGCAGCTTGTGCAGCGGCAGAGTCGGAACTCGGCCTGGCTCTCTCCCTTTTGGCCTGCCGAACCTGTCCCGCTGGCGCCGCGTCTATGCATGGCGGCAAGGAAGTCCTGCAGCACGGAAGGCACGGATTCGGGGGTAAGATGGCCATAGGTGGTCTGGTCGATCTGAACGGCGGGCGCCAGCATGCAACAGCCGAGACAGGCCACCTTCTCTACTGTGAAGAGCCGCTCTATATCGGTGTCCTGCCCCTCCGCAATATTGAGCTGCTTGCAGAATGCCTTAAAAACCGCCTCGGCCCCCTTGACGTGGCAAGCGGTTCCCGTGCAGACCTTGATGCGATGGGCTCCGGCAGGCTGGAGACGGAACTGCTCATAGAACGTGGCCACGCCGTAGAGTTGCGCGTGCGTGATGTCGGTGCGCGCGCAGACGCGCTCGAGTGCAACTTCGGGGAGGTAGTTAAAGGCGCTCTGAATGCCAAGCAGGATGGGGATCAGATGGCGGGGCTCGCCTCCGTGCTGCGCAATGATTGCATCGACGCGGGCCACGTCGCGCGGGCCCCATGGAGATAAGCTCTCCGTGTGGCTCTTTGCGCTGCTTTTGGACATGTGAGGTGGCGTGATCATGGGATTCCGATGCAGAAGAGGTGTTTTGCTCCGCGGATGAAAACCCGTTCACCGACAAATGCTGGTGTTGAAGTTGATGATTCGCCCAGCAGGGCTGTGCCAAGCTCTGTGAAGGTGTTGGCTGCTGCTAGAATTCGTGTTTTCCCGTGCTTGTCTGTCACGTAAATGCGGCCTGCTGCGACGATGGGGGACGCATAGAACCCCTCGTCGAACTCATGGCGCCAGTGGAGTTCTCCAGTCTCTGTATCCCAGCAGGAGACAACTCCGTAGCTGTCGGCCATAAAGAGTTGATTTGACCATGCGACCGGGCTCGAGACATCGGGGAGATCGTCGTAGCCCTCCCAGATTTCATGCGCCGTTCCATCGTCATTGAGGCGTATGGCCGCAAGTTTTGCGTACTGGTTTGCAACGAACGCTGTGCCATTCCACCATGCGGGGGAGACCGCGACCTCCCCGCCCATGCAGTCGTGCCGCCAGCGTTCTGCGCCCGTTCGAGGATTGTATCCGGCGGCAATGGTGTTTCCATTCACAATCAGTTCGGGACCATCACTGCGCGAGACCAGAATGGGTGTGGACCAGCAGGGGAGGACTTCGCGATCAACGCGCCAGGCAATGGCGCCTGTGTCCGTTCGGAGTGCCAGAACCCGACCGGTGTTGTCGTCATCAAACTGCACCAAGAGGAGGTCCTCATGGACGAGCAGGGAAGATGCGTGGCCATAGGGGTTCTCCGGGACCCCATGGTTATGAGCCCAGATCCGGTCACCCTCAAGCGTCATCGCCAGAATGTTCCCGCTGGCAAAGATTGCGTAGACGCGCATGCCATCCGTCGCCATGGTGGCTGCCGCGTAGCCGGTGTCTGACGTAACTTCTGGTGCTGTTTCGGGTGCCCCTGCGATTCCGGTTGCCGGATGCCGCCAGAGCAGGGCACCATCCTCCGCGCTGAAACAGTAGACTTCCCGGACGTCTGAGTCGCCTCCGGTGAGAAAGACCCGGTTCTGACAAACAATAGGAGAGCTGAATCCGGGCCGGGGCACTTCCTGCTTCCATAGCGTGTTGCTGCCCGTTTCGCCATCCCATGCCAGAGGGGGAGATGTGTTCTCTGCGACGCCGAGACCGCCGTGGCCGCGGAATGCTGGCCAGGCTGGAGGCTCGTGAGGGAGGGCTTTCTCGTGAACAACCGCAGGCTGTGTTGTCTCTGGTGTCTCCTGGGGGGGGGGGGCAGCCTCGCGCAGGACTATGAGGGCCGCCAGTGCAAGCAGGATGAGGCTGGTAATGATCACGGCGTATCGAGCGGGAATCAGTGCGGGTGCCAGTGGTCCGCCTGCCGCTGGGTGGCTGATTTGAGCCGTATGTGAGCGCATGATCTGCAGTGCTGTAACCATGACGACAAGTCCAATGAGCAATAGGACGGCTCCCGTTTGCAGGGCGGTGAGACTTGTGAAGTGGGCTTGCCTTGCGAGCAGATCGAGCGCGCGGACCTGGGTCTTGAAGGACTCATTTTCGGGCTCAGCCTGTATCTGCTGCTTGAAGGCTTGAAGCTCAGGTGTATCGAGTGGAGCCGCGCTGCGGGACGCGAAGAACGTGGAGAGCATCAGGACGGTGAGGGTTGCGCAGAAAAGGGAGGCAATGGTGGCGACGATTCGTGCGCAGGCGTAGCGTGTCTGGGTTTGTTCTGGCTTGTCAGTCATTTCGCGTCCGAATCTCGGGTTCCACGGGGACAAGCCCCGTGGGGACCTGCTTCGGTTGAGGGTTCTGGACAAGCCCCGTGGGGACCTGCTTCGGTTGAGGGTTCTGGACAAGCCCCGTGGGGACCTGCTTCGGTTGGGGGTTCTAGACAAGCCCCGTGGGGACCTGCTTCGGTTGAGGGTCTAGGGCTAGCCCCGTGGGGGGCTGCTCTGGTTCGTGGTGGCTTCTGCGGGCAGAAGGCAAAGCAGCGTCCGCAGGCAAGGCAGGATGTGCGGTTAGGTTCGTAGTCGGTACGCTTGCGCGTTTTGGCGAGGAGTGCCAGCTTCCACCCAAGCACCAGGCCGAAGAAGCCGCCAAGGAATCTGCCGCCCTTGCGAAACCGTTTGCGGAGCCTCTTGACGTCGTCTCGTAGGGTTGCCATGGCGACACCAGAGGCGCGAAAGGCCTCGCTCTGTTCGGTCATTTCAACGGCAGGCGACTGGGCCTCGCGATCGAGTTGGGTTATGAGTTGAATCCGCCTGTCGAGTCTTGTGAGCGGCTGAGCAAGGTGTGGGCCCATTCCAATGCCGAGGCCGATCAATAGCGGTATGAGCAGGAGAAAGCCCGCAAGGCGCTTGATGGATGTGCGCCTCGATTCCTGTGGGGTGGACGGGAAGTCGATGCAGTCAAACGGACAGGCTGTCTCGCAGAGTCGGCACTGGATGCAGTCTGTGGGTGTCACCGTGATCTTGCGCCATGAGAGCGCTGCTGCCCAGGATAGCAGCACGCCGTAAGGGCAGAGAAACCGGCAGTAGGGGCGTGCGATGAAGATGCCGAGGAGTAGTAGTGAGGCCCCGGTCAGCAGCATCCAGAAACTCCCGCTCATTCGGAAGATGCCGACAAAGGGGTCGTATCGGCAGACGAGGAATGCTGAGTCTGTGTAGATAAGGAGCGCCGCAACACCCAGGTACACGTAAGGCATGAGCCCCAGCGCATGCTGCAGCCATGCCGGAATGCGTTTCGGGCGCAGCACGACCACATCTTGTATTGCACCGAGGGGGCAGACGGATGAACAGAAGACACGCCCGAATAGAAGCGCGAAAGCGATAGGTAGCGCGAAGGCGAGCAGTACTGATGGAGCGACGGCAAGGCTATTGTCCGTGGCGGCTTGGAAAACGTTCTGCCAGGAGCCCACCGGGCAGATACACCCCTTCTTCCAGAATCCAAAGTACGCAAGGCAGAAGAGCATTAGGGCGGTGAGCGCCTTGCGGGATCGCATCTTGAGTGCGAAGTATGTGGCAAGCGCGAGCGCGACAAGCAGGAGTCCAACATCGAGGGCTTCCGCGAAGGCCGCGCGAGGGATGGGAGTGGGTGTTGTGGGGAGCACGTACCCACTTTCGAAGTCCGGGGACGGAAAGCGCTCGGCGGCTGTGGCGAACGTTCCCCAGAGTGCAAGGGCAATGACGATTACACGAAACGGATATGCACGACACATAAGGCTCACGTCTTGCTGCTCCCATCTGCATTGCGAAGGTAGGGCTCTGTTGGCGAGACGCGGCTGAAGGCATCGGCAGGGCAGGCTTTGGCAATGGAGCACTCATTGCAGTTCAGGCAGATCTTCTGGTGCACCTGCAGGTAGAGTGAGCCGTTGCCGAACATGTTGCAGCCACGGACACACTTGCCGCATCCCACGCAAAGATCCTCTTCAATGACGTATTCGTAGTAGGGCGCCTCGACAAAGTTGCGATGAATGGCGCCGGTGGGGCAGAGTTGGTTTTCAGCGGCTTCTGTGAGCATTGCTGTGCCGGGCTCGAAGTAGCCGAAGCAGAGCTTGCAGTAGCCACAACGAGCGTGGCTATGAAAACAGCGAACGGCGGAGTGGTCGAGAACGCAATGGGTTGCACACTTCCCGCACTGGATACATTTCTCCGGGTCCAACTGCCAGACGGTTGCACGTGGAGGCAGACCGCAACCGGCTCTTTCTTCGCAGCCCACACAGGCGCTTCCCGGCTTCGTGCAGAGGCGTCGCCCCCGCTGTACCATGGCACCCACGAAACCTCCCAATGCGGCGAGAGCGGCAGCGCGAAGCGTGGCGCGCAGCCAGTGTCGGCGTGATACGGATTCTGGTCTTTGCTCGCTCATGGTGCCTTTTCCTCGAATATGCGGATGCGCCGTTTCTGTGGTTCAAGTACAAGAATACGTCCATCGCCATCGGTTGCCAGATCAAGCCCTTTCGTTCCTTCTCTGAAGTCTGTCGACAAGGCTACCGCCCCAAGCAGGTCGCCCTCGGGACTGTAGAGCTTCACGCGTGGCATCCCTTTTTCGCTGGTGATGAAGCGTCCATCGCGGAGGCGTGCGAGGTGTGTGGGGTTGCAGCAGCCACAGAACCCATCAATCGCAGTTGAGGCATGCCCCCACTGGGTTTGCTTTGTGCCGTGGATGTCATACTCCTCGACGCGCTGTCGGCCCGGGTTTGTGATCCATACGACGCCCTTGTTTGCCACGACATCGAAGAACGGACTTGGGGTGACAAAGCCAGCCCCATCATCGTCAGGGCTGTGCCCGTCAATGCGCCCCTGGAGACGCCCCTCGTTGTCGAGCTTCCAGACGGTTCGCTGTCCATAGTCTGCGGCATAGACGCCCGTTTCGTCCGAGGTCAGTCCTGTCAACCACGCGTTCTCGCCCAGTGTCTGCCAGACTTGCGTGCACTCGCCATCCGTCGTGAAGACCTCAATATGGGTCTTGAACCCGACGTAGACGATCACATCGGCCCATGCCACGCAGGTTGGTTCGTGTTCCAGCGCAATTCGTTTCGTCTCACGCCCGGAGCGGTCCAACAGTAGCATGGCGCGGTCGCCGATGGCTGCGATGCAGCCGTCAGGGCCTGTAGCGAGCGCTCGGGGTTCAAGAAGCGCAAGGGGAATGGCCGTACGCTCGTCGCAGAGCCGGGCGGCAGTGCGCTCCGCTTCTTCGTACGCTTGGATGCTGTAGCGATACGCTTCCGGCACAGTACGGCCCGGGCGGCTCTGCGTGGCTTTGATCAAAAGTGCCGCCGCTGCAACTACCACGATTACGGTGAGTATGGACTTGGGTTTCATGTCCTCAGTTCTTCCTCAAGTCGAGGCACACCATTCTGTGTGAATCCCGGCAGAGCAGTCGCCCATTTACGAGTGCAAG
>JABGOW010000326.1 GCA_018645275.1 Verrucomicrobiota bacterium | reverse complement strand
GCTGGGTTTCTTGTTCAGCGGATAGTAGAAGCCAAAACCGCGTTTTCTGGCGTCATCATGCATGTCCTTGACCTGCTTGTAGTGTTTGTCCCAGTTGGGCGCGCCCGGTTTTACCTTGTAGAGTGCGGTTGTTGCGCAAATCAGCCCCCCGTTTGTCTTTATAGCGGTTTCGTTCTTCTTCAAGTCTGCAATCGTATAGTGTTTCGGGCGACCTCGTTTCTTGTCGCCAGTTTTCTTTTTCTTTGCTTTGGGTTTGGACGAGTACGAGATACCCGACACGCTCAACTCCAACAGATTCGCCGTCCGTTCGGTCGCTGACAGTTCTTCGATCTCTATGGTTCTATACACCGGCTTTTTGTATGCGGCCCTCGTGGAGAACTCTACAACGCCCTTGCCCGGCGTTAGCGTTTTGATATGTCCTACGGTAAGCCCCATGTCGTCACGGGAGGGAGGGTAGATCCCAAAGACTATGCGATGTCGCGTCGTTTCAAGAGTGAACTTCAAGAAGGGGCGATCGTCAGCCGCGATATAACCTTCCACACGCCCCCTAAAGATAGCTTCGTGACGGCCTGAGACCTTTGCCCTCATAGGCGGGACAAACTGTTGCTTTACGGTGGCCTTCCAGTTGTCTGGCAGATCCTGCTTCGATTTCTTGCTCATGATATTGCCCTCCGGCGATTCTTCATTTATGCAATCTTGCTCATCTGAATGACGTTGCCCTTTCGCTTGGGAACGATCTTGAAGTACTTCTCTCCAGCGGCTTTGGTGATCGGCCGTCCGTCGCTTGCGGTTATGTTCCGGTAGGTGTTCCGCAGTAGCTTGATATCAGAGTGCCCCATAGCCTCAGCCGTTGCCGGTGCATTTTCGTTTGCGGCCAGGTGGTAGGATGCGAAAGCATGCCGTCCAGCGTTGTCCGGTACTTCCACCCCGGCGGCCTCTCTTGCTCGTTTCCGCTTTCTCACTAACGTAGTGGGGGACTTGTACGGCCATACGGGACCGGAGTCCTTAGCATAGGGTGCAAGCCACTGTATAAGGTTGTCGGGCATCTCTACATTGCGCCGGTGCCCCTGCACTTTGGCAACATCACCAGAGACGGTTATCAGCTTGTTATCGAGGCTGACGTTGCGCCAATCGAGCCTCGATAGTTCCTCGGGACGTAACCCGCAGAAAAACGCGATAGATTCACGCGGGAGGAGGTCAACGCAGTCATTCTCATACTTAACCCCGGTCGCCTTATTCACGGTTACTTGAGAGGCCGTAAGCATGGCGTTTAGGTACTTCTCCACGTCGCTGGCGGTCATAATGACCGGTTCGGCCGTTTCTACGTCTGGAGTCTCGATCTCTGCCGCAGGATTCATAGCGACATAGTTCTTCCGCATGGCGAATCGGAAGAGAGCCCGGACAGAGGCCAGGTAATGCCGCCGGTTTATGCCGCCCCATCTGTTCACGTCCAGCCATTGTTCTATGTCGTGCTGGGTGATCTCGTGAGCTTGGTGGTCTGCAAATACCGGGGTGAAATGTGAGAGGCGTTTGCGGAGTGTCTCTACGGTGGCCTCGCGCCTCTTGATTGGCTTATTGCCTCTCCGTCCCATTGTCTTGGGGGATAGGAATTCTTCTACGACCTGCTCAATGGTTCGCTGTTCGCCTTTGGGGTGGTGTTTGTGCCAGAAGTCGAACACGTCCGCAAGAGGCATTGACGGGGTGCCCCTTCGGAACTCGGCAACGTCTAGCCGGTCCCTATCATCTAGGCCGAATGCCCCCCGGCCCTTGTTCTTCGTTTCGATGGCCTTCTGGTCGATCCAGATTTTAGCGGCCTCTTCAGACTTGAAGCGTTTGCGCGCCCGCTCTCCTACGGCGTTATAGTCAGCCGCCCAAGTGTCGGACTCGGGAATGTAGCGGATTCTCTGCCCTTGATACTTCGTAACCGGTTGCTTGAGCTTCTTTTTCCGTGGCATGACTTACCCCCCCCCTTTTTTGCGCATAGCGGCGTATGGCTAACCTATGGGGGAAAGTATAGGCAAAGTGTCAAATAACTGTCAAGCGGGTTCTGTGTGCGTTGGTAATAGGGGCTGTGCGTGTGGTCTGCAAAACCTCGTATACCGGTTCAATTCCGGTTCGCGCCTCCAATTTATGAACCCCACGAGCAAGTTGCTTGTGGGGTTTCTTTGTGTCTTGAATTGGTGCCCGAGGTGGGACTCGAACCCACACGCCCTTGCGGACAACGGATTTTAAGTCCGTTGCGTCTGCCAATTCCGCCACTCGGGCACAACCAAATCGGGGCCAAACATAGAGAATGGCCCCCACAACATCAAGCGCATTGCTGTATCCTGCTCCCGCGCGGTTCATGATTCTGCGCAACTGCATCTTGTGTTGTGCCTTGAGTGCCCGCCGCTAGATGCTTGATTCCACTCTGTGAGTGGTGATACGTGTTTTCGTATTCGCGGTACTAGTTCAGGGACTGTTGTGATGCACATCACTGATGGCGCGGTGTCTGCACTGGATCGCAGTACGCAGCGGGAGAGAGGGTATAGGATGGCTAAGGCAGGTGCAGGCATATCCATCAGCGACCTGTGCTTCGGATATCCGGGCGGATCGTTTGAGCTCCGCATACCAAGGTTGTCGGTGACCGGGGGGCGGCGGGTCGCCATCATGGGACCGAGCGGCTGTGGAAAGACAACGTTGGTGAACCTGATCTCTGGGATTAGCGTTCCCGGGGCAGGGCGTATTGATGTTGGAGGGGATGCGGTTTCGCTCATGAGCGATTCCGCGCGGCGGGACTTCCGCATCTCTAATATTGGTTTCATCTTTCAGGAGTTTGAGCTGATTGATTATCTCAGCGTGGAGGAGAATATCCTGCTCCCATACCTCGTGAATGACTCCATTGCCTTGACCCGAACCGTGCGTGAAGCCGCCCGGTCGCTTGCGGAGTCGGTGGGGCTCAGTCACCTGCTGGCAAGATCCGTGCGAAAGCTCTCCCAGGGGGAACGGCAACGCGTCGCCGTGAGCCGGGCTCTCATCACGAAGCCGAGGCTGTTGATTGCGGATGAACCGACTGCAAATCTGGATGCAGAGAATGCCCGCACCATCATGGAACTGATTGGTGAGATGTTGGAGGAGCAGCACGCAACGTTTCTTATGATTACGCATGAGCACGGCTTTCTGGAGGGATTTGACAGCGTGATTGATCTCCCGGCTCTGTCCGCAGGGAGGAGGGGCTGATGCGCGCGCTTCTTCTAAGCTGGCGATATATCTGCGCACATCGAGCGAAGAGCGGGATCCTCCTCGTTTGCCTGACGATCACGATCTTCTTGCCGTTGGCCGTGCACGTCATGATTGGGCACTATGAGCAGGAGCTCATGGCAAGAGCGCGCTCAACGCCCCTGGTCGTCGGAGCCAAGGGGAACCGATACGATCTGGTGTTGAAGAGCCTCTACTTCACTGCTGAGAATCCCGAACCGATTTCAATGCGAGTGGTTGAGTCGATTCGAGATACCGGTTGGGCGGGCGTGCTCCCTCTTCATGTCGTCTATACGGCGCGCGGCTATCCCATTGTGGGTACAGTCCTGGAGTACTTCTCTTTTCGCGGTCTTCAGACGGCGGAAGGGACGCTGCCCCTTCGAATTGGTGACGCCGTTCTTGGGGCTGAGGTCGCGCGAGAACTGGGGCTGAAACCGCAGGACCGTATCATTACGGACCAAACCAGCCTTTATGATCTTGCGGCGGTCTATCCGCTCAAGATGCGTGTTGCGGGGGTGTTGGCGCCCGCAGGAAGCGCTGATGATCATGCGGTGTTCGTCGATGTGAGAACGGCTTGGATCATCGAGGGCATTGGACATGGGCATATTGATCTTGCTTCGACAGAGGATGCGTCATTGATCCTCGATGCGGATGACCAAGCCATCATTGGGAGTCCGGCTGTGACAGCTTACACGGAGATCACGCCGTCCGATATGGCCTCGTTTCATTTTCATGGCGATCCGTCGCAGTATCCCCTGACGTCTGCCATTGTGCTGCCGAAGAATCCCAAGTCGGCAACGCTGCTGAAAGGGCGGTTCTCTGTGACGCGCGAGGAGCGCCTGCGGGTGCCTGTCGACGTGGTGAGCGAGATCATGCGCCTTGTGGTGCGCATTCGACGGTTCTTCGATGCAGCGTTTGTCGTCATATGCTGCGTAACGGGGCTTTTTCTGGTATTGGTCGTCCTGCTCTCTTTGCGGCTTCGCAAGCGAGAGATGGAGACGATGTTCAAGATGGGGTGCAGCCGTTCAACCGTCGTTCGACTTCTGGTCTGTGAGCTCGGAATCCTGACGGCTGTCAGTGTTGTTCTGGCGGGGGTATTACTCCTTGGACTACTCCTGTCCGCGCCCAGCGTGGTGCGTCTCATGTAGGCGGTGCAAGGTCGTGTGCTATTGGAAAAACAAGAAAACGGAAGTGAGAGAGCAGTGAGAAGCGTATCTGCCATTGTCTGTGTGTTGTTTGTTGTCGTTCTGCTGTCCGGGTGTGGTCGCGAAGGGGAGTCCTGCGCTGTTTCAAGCAAGGCGTCGCGACCGGTCGTGTTCACGACGTTTTACCCGACGGCATATTTTGCCGAGCGCATTGGAGGGGAGCACATCAAGGTCGTGTGTCCTGTTCCTGAAGCCGCAGATGCCATTTTCTGGATGCCGGATGATGCGGTCATCCAAGACTACCAGAAGGCTGACCTTATCGTCCTGAACGGTGCGGGCTTCAGCAAATGGGTTGGCAAGGTCAGTTTACCTGAGAGCCGGATCGTTGATACGGCGTTGCCGTTCTGCGATTCCTTTATCCGCTTCGAGGACGCCGTTGTTCACAGCCATGGTCCTGGCGGGGCTCACGCGCATGAGGGGATTGATGGACATACGTGGATGGATCCCGTCAACGCAAAGGTCCAGGCTGGAGAGATTCTCAATGCACTTGTAGAGCGCTGGCCAGAGTGGGAGCCCCGTTTTGCCGTCGGGTACGCCTCGTTGGCGAAGGACCTTGATGGGCTTGCTGCACGTCTTGCGGCTTTTCGGGATATGCCGGGCTCTCCGCCCGCCATGTTCGCCTCGCACCCCGCCTACAACTATGTTGTGCGCCGCTACCAGTGGAACGTTGCAAATCTTGATTTGGATCCGGAAGTCATGCCGACTCCGGCTGAGCTTGCCCAGATTCGTGAGCGCTTTCGTGGCTTCATGGCAGGAACCCTCATGTGGGAGTCCGAGCCCCTTCCCGAGGTCGCCGAACTCATGAAGTCAGAGCTGGGGCTTGAGAGTATTGTCTTCTCGCCGTGTGAGTTGTTGACAGCGGCCCAGCGCGCCAGGGGCGATGATTACATTTCCATCATGCACGGGAATCTGGACCGTCTCCAGGTTGTGTACGGGGACGCTGAGTGAACTGTGTGACGGCAATCTGGTTTTCTGGCTACTCCGATAGAACAATCGCGCTGACCGGGCACTGTGATGCGCAGTCACGGCACGCGGCCTCAAGGTCGGGTGCAATGACATCGACGATGACCGTGGCGAGGTTGTCCTCCATGCCGAATACATCGGGGCAGAGCTGAACGCAGAGCTCGCATCCGATGCATTGAGTGGGATCTACCTTCGCATTCACTCTTGAGCCTCCGCAGGATGGGCGACAGGGGCGGATGCAACCGGCTGAACGGCTGTCGGGGGAGTTGGGACGTGGCGCTCTGTCGGGTAGGCAAACTCGACGCCCGGGGTCTGGTTCACGGCTTCGATCACTTTCGTCATGATGGCATCGCGCATGGTCGTGAAACGCCGGTAGTGCGCCACGTAGAACAGGCTGTAGCATACGCCGCTATCGGCCACGATGGTGTGGATGTGCGGTTCGTAGATCCCTCGCGATACGCCATAGAGTTTAGCCATCATAGCGCCGCCTCTGGCTGCTGCCGCGTAGGCGCTGCGAGTCTCTTCTTCCAGGACTCTGAAGAAGAGCTCATAGGCTTTCTCCGGTGGAGTCTCAAACGTTACCGTGATATCCACCTTGCCCCAGATGTGGGGATGAATATGGGAGTAGTTGAAGACCTCCGACTTGAAAATGAAGCTGTTCGGAATGATGATCGTGCGTCCGGTTGCCTCGTCCACTTCGAGCCAGTTGTTCAGCTCGACAAGCGTGGTGCGCAGCATTTGAATATCAATGATCTCCCCGCGGTGCCCATTGATTTCGACGCGGTCTCCGACACGGAGTTTCCGGCTGGCTATGATGACAAACCAGCCGGCAAAGGCTGAGCACATATCTTGAAGCGCAATGACGACGGCAGCACCCACAATGCCCATGATCGTTGCAATGGCTTTGAGATCCTCCAGAAAGAACGTCACCAGAACCATGAAGATGACCAAGATGGCCCCGTAGCTGCCGAGACGGCGGGCAACGAAAAGGTTGTCCTGTTTGAGAATGGAAGGAAACAGGAAGCGGCTGAGCAGCAGGTAGATCGTCGTGACAATCAGGATGGCGGCAATAGGCAGCAGAATACGCTTCAAGTAGCGCCGCTTCATCTGGGCAAACTTATGGGCCAGGGATGCGCCCTCTGCCTGAAACAGTTCGCGGGCTAATTCGGACAGACTCAGCGAACTCCGTACGCCCATGCCTTGCCGGTCCAAGTGTTCAATTTTCTTCTGTAGGGGGTCTATCTCTGCCTCCACGTCCCCGATCATCTGTTTGAGCTGCTTCTCTGCCTGTGTGCCGGAGCGGATGAGCTTCTTCCAAACGTTACGCATTCTCTGTGACTCGCCATCGCCGCTTGAGTCGCTTTCCTGCTCGACGCGCGAGCGATGCTTGAGGATGCTGATCTCTTGCTTGAGCTGGGAAACACGCTGCTGCACGATTTCGATGGCGGTGTGCGTGTCGGCGCTTAGGGCCTCGAGTTCGGCGTGAATGGTATTGCACTCTTCGAGTCTCTCGGTGTTGCGCTTGATGGCTCGGCGTGCATCGAGAAGGATCCCAAGCGTCATGCGCACCTCTTGATCAGGGGAGCTGAATATGGCGTCGACGCGTTTTGCCTCTCGGGCCAGGCGGAGCTTGAGTTCCTCGCTATCCCGCTCCAGCATGTTCGCCAGAATCTCAGCGTCGGTGTTGACTAGGCGAGCCTCGTATCTGGCCAGCTCGGCAATGGATGGCTCTGGGGTGGCACGTTCGCGGTCGCGTCGTGCTTCTTCTTCTGCACGCCGTTCCTTTACCTTGCGGATTTCGGCATTGTGCGCTGCGGCTGCGCGCTTTGGTGTTTCCTCGTCGGTCTCAATGGCGCTAACGGCCTTGCGCAATCTAAAGTCCGTACTGCGCTGACGTGCCTGAGAGAGCACCATTTCCCTCTGGTCGAGTTCGGCCTGAAGTTTGTAGTTCTCCAGTGCCTTCTTGGCGAGGTCGATACGCCGTTCGCAGAGCAGGCGATTCGCTTCGTTGGTCGTGCTCGCGAGAGTCTGTGTAGCCTCCGCAAGTTCTGCGGACGCCCAACGGATTCTGGCCGATTCGAGTGTGTTGGTTTCGGTGGCGTTGAGCTGCAATGATATCAGCCCCAGTATCAACAACGTCTTAACGACCATATTCATCATGTGCTCTCCTTTTTCGTGCAGTCTGGGGAATCTACCGAGATTGGTCAATGGAGCATTTGATAACCACGAGGTCCGTTGACAGGTCGGAGGTG
>JABGOW010000308.1 GCA_018645275.1 Verrucomicrobiota bacterium | reverse complement strand
GGCCCCGTCCCGGGGCCAGCGCAGAGCATGGGAAGAAATCCACTTTTGCATGGGGTACTATGGTTTGGACACAACTACGACAATAGTCCCATTATTGCGACACGACTCCTCTGGTCTATTCGTAAATCAGATGACAATATAGATTATACGTACGTCACATAAATGCTGAGACAGTGAATGCGGGCCGAAATCCCGCTAAGCAAGGAAACCCGATATGAACGACAGTCCGAGACTTGCAGCCACACTGGCCGCGGTAATGCTCTTGAACATCCTGGGAGGCGCTGACCTGCTCGCCAAGGATTCCCTCCCCCCGCTCACGGATGGAAAGGTCCCGCAGAATCTTGATGAACTGTGGGGCACTTATGACCCCACCTCTGAACCCCTGGAAGTAAACGTCGTCCGGGAATGGGAAGAGGACGGTGTGGTCATCAAATACGTGACCTATACCATTGGCACCTTCAAAGGCCAGAAGTCGACGATGTCCGCTTTCTATGCCTTCCCAAAAGGAGAGAAGAAGCTGCCAGCAATTCTGGAAATTCATGGCGGCGGAGGAAAAGCTGAACTCAACGCGGCGAAATGGGGCGCTTGGAATGGATATGCCACACTGTCGGTCAACTGGGGCGGGAGAGTGCCCCTAGAGGATCTGACAGACTCTGAGCCCAACACCGATTGGGGTGCGCTTGATGCAACCCAACAACACAACTGTCACTACAACAGCTTGGCTCCGGATCACTTGACTCTGGATGCCGTGGAATCACCGCGCAACAACAACTGGTTCTTGCTGACCCTCGGATGCCGCCGCGGCATTACGTTCCTGGAACAGCAGGCTGAGGTGGACCCCAAGTTGATCGGCGTTACCGGTCACTCCATGGGAGGAAAACTTACGGTTGATGTCGCAGCGATTGATAACCGTGTAGAAGTGGCCGTTCCAAGCTGCGGAGGGACCGGCTCTGCACGCGACATCCTCTCAGGAATGCCTGGCGCCGGAGCGGGGAGAGAGCAGAGCCAACTCCTGTTGGATGCGATTGACGATGTTCCGTACCTTAAACGTCTCACATGTCCGATCATGTTCATTTCTCCGGCCAATGATTTTGCAGGGCCGATGGACAACATGTATATCAACCAGCGGTATGTGGACAATTCATTCTTCTACTATGCCATCACGCCGCACCGTAACCACCAGCATGACGAGGCCTTTAGCGTGAACACGCTGCTAACGTTCGCGCAGTTCTTGAAGAAGGGATTCACGTATCCCAAGGCTCCCGAGCTTACGGTGAATCTCAAAACAGAAGATGGCATTCCGGAAGTGAAGCTCGTGGCAGATCCTTCAAGGCCTATTGAGAAGGTGGACATCTATTACTCGGTCGACCCCCATGCGTTGACCCGGTTCTGGCGGTCTGCAGAAGCAAGAAAACAGGGAGACTCCTGGGTTGCGAAAGCGCCAATTATGAGCACATCGCACCCACTGTTCTTCTATGCGAATGTTACGTATAGGGACGACCTGTCTAAGCTCTATATGCATAGAACCAGGGAGAGCTATGACGACCGCTTTGCCCTCAGCTCCAACATGATCCGACTAACGTCGGATGAGCTGAAAGCCGCCGGCGTAAAGGCCACAGACCGGCCCACGCGAGTGGTCGAAGATTTCGAACGTGACTGGCGTGACTGGTTTCTTGGGTACTGGGACAATCCTCACCACTGGAACGCCGCGACCAGAAAAATGAAAGACCCGAAATACCGACCTCCTCGCGGAGCAAAACTGCTTCTCGATGTGAAAATCGAGGAGGACAATACGCTGGTATATGAGTTCAGGTGCAATGCGTGGAATGCTTACCCTCATCGACCTGTGGGGACGTTCATTGCCGCAAAGGAAATCAAGGGATCTCCTGATTGGCAGACCATAGAGGTGTCAGAGTCTGACTTGCGTCCAAGCACATTTCCCCGAGGAAAGACCGACCCGCTTCCAAAATCACAATGGGAATACGTCACGGAGTTTTCGCTAAGATGCAAAGGCTCGGTGATTCGAAATGGTGAGCTGATTGACGTAAGTCGTGCGTGGCGTGGTGGACGTGAGTTCCGCAACCTGCGTTGGGTAGGCGGAAGGTACCCCGAAAAGATCATCGTGTCCGGAGGAGCGGTCAGTATATCCGAAGAGGATCTTAACGCTGAGATCGGTGCCGCCATTGATGAGTCATGGGAGGAAATTGAAGACTTCTTTGGCGAACCCGATACTCTCGGCAGATACTACCTGACACCCGCAATGGCCACTGAGATAGACAGCTACATGCGGGTGGGGCAGGACACGACCATGGGAGGAAACTCGAAGATCAGTGTCGGCGGGAAGACGTACGAGCGCGGATTGGGAGTCCATGCGAAGTCGAAGCTGGCATTCCCGCTGGATGGCAAATTTGCAGAGTTTCATGTCGTTCCAGGCCCAGAGGATTCGCAAGGCGGGCTGGTTGAAATGAAGATTCTCGTGGACGGCAGGGAGGTCTTCACCAGCGGGCCAGTCACCCGTCACAACTACACGCCAAGCCCACTCACGGTCCCCGTGTCTGGAGCAAAGAAATTGACCCTGATTGTAACCGAAGGGGGGAATGGCCCGGGTGGCGATCACGCGAATTGGGCCGATGCCTACCTGACGAAGGGGGCCGCAGCCCCTTCATCATCCGAGACTATTTCACAGAAGGACTACTCCTACGCCTACTGGAAGAATGGATGGCGCAAGCATACGGAGGACACCTCTCCGAACATCCTCTGCTTTGAGAGCGGCACCTATGGTTTCATGCTGGATGTGGCCAAGCTGGCAAAGCCGAAGTTTGGCCTCTTTAATGACGACTCCTCCGTTCTGTCCTGCCTCGAAGCTGGAACCCAGAGAATGGACACGATTTCAGAGGCAGACCTGGATGTCAGCCTGGAACTCGACGGAAAGCGATACAGCCTGGAGAGCTGCCTGGCAGGCGAAAGCGGGAATCTTGCATTTGCCCGAATGATGGAGGCTGGCCAGGTGGCCCAGCACTTTGAGATCCAACACCTGATCTTTAAGGATGATGAGGGGAAGCGACTGGGCTGCTATGGTGATCTGGATATGGTGGCCTGGCCCGACTCCCTCACCTTTACCCTCAAACTTATGCCGGACCTCCTCTATGAGGATGGACCGAGCGAAGGCGTGGTCGGCACCGGCCATTGCATCATCGAGAAGCCACTGGACATTCCTCACCAGGATGAGATCGACCCGGAAGTGTTTACGGTCGAGTGCTGGATGAAGACCCCGAAGTCCATTGACGCAACCGGAAACTTCATCCTATGCAAGAATACGCACGGCTGGCAGGACGGCAATTTCACGTTCCGCTTCTGGGGCAGAAACGTCTCCGCTGAAATGAACATCGGTGGAGGACGCGAGAATAGGCACAGCCTTAACTTTGGACACCACAGAAGGAATGAGTGGAACCATTATGCCCTGACCTATGACGGTAAGGATATGAAGGTCTATCTCAACGGAAACCTCTCAGCAACCACAACAATTGGCAAGAAGCGCACACCCGGCAAGGGTATACTACGGCTCGGAATGCGCGCTGATGGACAGTCCGGCGTTCTCAAAGGCCTATACGACCAAATCCGCATCTGGAGCCGCCCCCTTTCCGATGCAGAGATCAAGGCGCACGCCCAAACACCGGGAGTGATTCCCTCACGAAATGGGTTGGTTCTGGATAAGAATTTTGATGACGACACGTTCGCGAAACCGGACTGGCGCGATGCAACGGTTAGGCTTTCATTCAAGGGGAACGGAGAAGAATGGAAGACTCAGAAGCAGGCACCTGGCGAATGGAAGATTCTGGAGGAGAAACGCTTCACCCTCAACTGCGACCTTCCGTCAGCCAAGGTCGAGACGGTTTCCATCAAGGTTACCGCACCGAACGATCAGTCGTGCCCCTGCACCTTTGACAAAGAGATGAATTGCTTTATGGCCACGGTGAACGGGCTGAAACGTCCTAAGGACTTCGGACAGAATGGAGGCCGTAACTACGATGACTTCTTCATTGAGGTCAGCAATTCAGGGAGCAAACAGGAGACGGTTCCTTTCCTGCTTAACTTCCAGGATGGATTCGGCATCACCGGGAACGTTCCGATACTCTGCGACGAGAACGGTGTACCCACCGGCATCCCCGTACAGCTCAGCAAGAACTGGCATTATGGTGCCTACAAGCTGCCATATATCATGCTGCCGGCCACCCCCGGGACCACACGCTATACCCTTCGTACCGTCTACGGATTCTATGGCACACTTCCCTCGGCCAGCCACGCCCAGCTTTCCCTGATTGGCTATGGCGGAAACGGTCGCTGGGATCAACTCGCCATCGGCAGCGGGGGCGAGTCGATCTGTTTTGATATCGGCATGAGCCTTACCGACCGGACAGTCACCGATATCCGCGGCTTAATGTTCCGCCATGGGGCAAATGGCACAAAGTGGGGATGGACCGATGCAGGGCACGGGGCCGACTGGCTCGGGCTGCGCGATAGCAAGGACAAGAAACTTCTCTTTAATGACCTCAAGACCGCCTATCTGGCACACGGCCCCTGCCTAACCGATGTACGCTATGACGGCTACTACGGTGCGGAGCGACAGGTCGAATTGAAGGCACAGATTCAAACGTTGCGGACCGACGATTATGCCCGCACCTTCCAGAATCTTGAGTATGGCTTCCTCAAGCCCATGCCCGCAGCGAAGGGGTTCCTCTACCACCTTAGTAGTCGGGCGATCACACCGAAAGTGGTCTATGGCAATAGGGCTGGCGTTATCGCCGATATCGACGTGCCCGCCACAGCGAAGACGGGAGAGATGCTCGCAGATCACCTTCCCCTCGCCGGCGAAGGTCCCTGGTGGATTGCCTTTCCAGGTGCCACGCTCGGACAAGAAGCAACGGGCGGGGCGACGGGGTGCAGAGCCCTGATTATCCGCTCCTACGAAGCACAATTCGCTGGCACCAAACAGCACGCCCCTGCCCTCTCACTGATCGTCGAGGACAAGGGCGATGGCAAAAAGGGCGTTGCATGCGATCTGGTAGCCCCAAAAGGGGTTACGGAATTCAAGCCCGGCGACCGGGTACGCTTTGATATGGAGCTCATGACCCATCCACGCATTGCGGATGACTACTACGGCGACAACCAGGCATTCATCAAACATCTTCGCGAAAACCCGCGATCCTGGAAGACAGTCTACCGCGAAGCCAAGGGCAATGACCTCGAGGTAGCGGTCTCGGGTGGCGTACTGCTGAAGAACTACCCGGTGATCATTCAAGTCGCAAGTAGGACGGGCATCCTGCCCGTCCGGACGGACAAGATGTCCGTCCTACAGAGAGAGGCTACTGTCGCTACCGTCGACATCACCGGCGGCATTGGCTACGTCCCGATCCGTTTTGAGAACCTTGACTCTAATGATTATGCCCTCTATGAGGTCAAGCAGGACAAAGAGGTGCTGCTGGATCAGTCGATCCATGGTAACGACTACTGGCAGACCGACTACGATGCGGCGAGCAGAAGCTACAAGATGACCTTCAACCTACCGCTGGACGGAAAGCCGACCTCCAAATGGGTCCTTAGGCAGATTGACTTTGGTACCGGTTCGGGTTCGACCCAGATGACCTATCGGGACGTATCCTACGACGTTCACGAACGAACCAAGCTCAATTTTTGGCAGGCCAAGGGACAGGGACCGCGTCCGTTGCTGGTGCTGATCCACGGCGGAGGGTGGCTGGGGCGGGATAAGCGTGAGGTCAAGGATGTCTCGAAATATCTGGCACAGGGCATCTCTGTAGCCGCGATAAACTACCGCTACAGTAGCATTGCACCCCTACCCGCTCCCGTCCTCGATGCGGTTCGGGCGATCCAGTTTCTGCGCTACAAAGCGACAGACTGGAACATCGACAAGAACAAGATTGTCCTCAGCGGAGACAGTGCCGGGGGATGTACATCCGTGTTGATTGCCTGCATGCCGGACCAGGCCAAGCCTGACTCAGAGGATCCTGTCGAACGGGAGTCAACCCGTATTCAAGGCGCCGCCGGGGCCGGAGCCCAAGTCTCCGTGGACCCAAAACAGCTCGAAGCCTGGGTCGGTCCACAATACGCCCACCACGGCATGATCGTCCAAGCTGTCGGCGAAGACTCAAAAGAAGAGATGCTAACGAACTACGCCGAACATGAGGCAATCTTTAGAGAGTTCTCTGCCATCAACCACCTCAGTCAGGATGATCCACCCATCTTCCTGGCGTACAACTCTGACCTGACCGTTCCGGCGACCTCATTTGGGCACGCTATCCATCACGGTCTGTTCGGTGTAAAGTTCAAGGAGAAATCTAAATCGGTCGGACATAACAACGTCCACCTGGCAATAGGAAAGGCCTATACCTCTCAGTACAACAGCCCCACTGATTTTGCTACCAGAGTACTCCTGAAGGATAAATAGTCAGAACAACGGCACTACCCCGAATGACACTTGCTTAAGCTCTCTTTTCTCTTAATCGTAATCCTGCTCGTAATCCTAATCGTCTGATTATGATTACGAGAATGATTAGGATTAGGGGTGCGTGAAGGCCTCAAATGCCATTCGGCACTACCCCTGTCATCCTGAGCGAAGTCGAAGGATCTCCATGGCACGGTGTTGCACAGGACTTGGAGATCCCTCGGCAAGCTCGGGATGACAACAGAGAAACGGTTAATGTGAGACTATGTAGTGGTCTGACTCGCAGCTAGGAATGAGCGGAGGGCAGGCGCAGAAAGAATGAAGACAGCAGTTATGACAGATATGATAAGTACGGTGTTACAGAAAGAGGCGGTTGAATCCGACGCTGGCGTCTCAACAGGCAAACTCGATTCTGCCGGAACGATTCTGGACAAAGACATCCTAACTCCGGCGCAGGAACCAAACGGTATGTTCGCCACCTTCACGCCGGGAGAGATCTGGCCCGATGATAGGGGCGTTCACATCAACGCGCACGGTGGCGGTGTCATGCTACACGGCGGCACCTATTACTGGTTCGGGGAGCACAAGATCGCCGGGAGCGCCGGAAACAGTGCAGAGGTCGGGGTGCATGTCTATGCATCAGAGGATCTCTACAACTGGCGGGACGAGGGAATTGCCCTCAAGGTGTCTGACGACCCGAAGCATGATATCGCAAGAGGCTGCATTCTAGAGCGCCCAAAGGTGATCTACAATGTCAGGACTAAGAAGTTCGTCATGTGGTTTCACCTAGAGCTGAAAAGCGCATCCTACGATTCTGCTCGCTCTGGAATCGCCACGGCGGACAGGGCGACAGGCCCCTACACCTTCGTTCGCAGCATTCGACCCAACGCCGGACACTGGCCCAAGAATGTCTCACCGGAACACAAGGACTCAGCGTCCATAGAGCGCACACTGCATGAGAATGAGAATTTCAGTGGTGGCCCGGACCCGAAGCACGAGCAGTTCAATATTCTCGGATCCCACTTCGAATGCGGACAGATGGCGCGCGATATGAATCTCTTCGTGGATGACGATGGCAAGGGGTACCACATCTATTCCGCAGAGCATAACTCGACGCTGCATATCTCGCTGTTGACGGACGACTATCTCGACCACGCAGGCACCTATACGCGCAACTTCCCATTCCGATGGATGGAAGCCCCCGCGCTCTGCAAACGAGACGGAA
>JABGOW010000100.1 GCA_018645275.1 Verrucomicrobiota bacterium | reverse complement strand
AGCCCGCGTCCGTGAAGTACTCACCCAATGTGGGGCATCCCTCTTTGATCACGGGACCATTCGTCGGCACGCCGGTGTTGGTCGCAAAGAGACCCGTTTGCAGCGAGGCCCGTGCAGGACCGCAAACAGGCTGACACGTGTAGCTGTTGAAACAATGCGTCCCGCTCTTGGCCACGCGGTCAAAGTTGGGCGTCAGACCCAGCGGGTTCCCATGTACCCCCGTACTGTCCCAGCGCTGCTGATCGGTAAAAAAGACGACGATATTTGGACGACTCATCATACTCCCTTTTGGTTCTGCAGATTCGATGCACCATCAGACAAAGTCAAACTAGTCCAGGGGATTCAGGTCGGCATCCAGCCATGGCTTCCAATCGGGATTGGGTGCAGGATTAATGGCTCCTACTTCCTGCTGCCAGGCATGGAGCTTCGTCAGGAGCTCTTTGACTCGCGCCGGTTCGCTCGCCGAGAGGTTATGGGCCTCGCCGAGGTCATCCTTCAGGTTATAGAGCTCTATCTCGCCCTCGAAGAACTCGATCAACTTCCAAGCGCCTTCACGTATCGAGCATCCAGGCGTGCCACCTTGATTGCCGTAGTGCGGGTAGTGCCAGAACACGGCCCCCCGGTCAAACGACTCCCCGCCATCCAGCACCGAAAGGAAACTCTTGCCATCGACGTGCTGCTCTGGACTCAAGGGTAAGCCGCAGGCCTCAAGCAATGTCGGGTAGAAATCCGGACTCGTGACAATGGCATCGGTCACCTGCCCCGGGCTCACGCGCGCCGGCCACCGCAGCAGCATCGGCTCGCGTACGCCCCCCTCTTGCATCCACCCCTTCCCCTCCGAAAGCGGGGCATTGCAGGTAGGAGATCCCTCTGCAGTGCTTAGGCCACCATTGTCCGACGTAAAGATCACGATGGTGTCGTCCGCAATGCCCTTCTCCTCCAGTGCGGCCAGGATCTTGCCAACGTTCTCATCTAGGCTCTCGATCATTGCAGCATAAGTTGGATCAGACTGAACAATACGCCGCTGTAGGCGTTTTGTCTTCTTGTGCTCCGCTGGAAAATAGTCGCCCTCAACGAGGGCATTAACGCTTTCGAGACCAACAGCACGGGCCTTCGCCTCATACTTCGCAATTTTCTCTGGCTTGGCCTGAATTGGGGTATGAACCGAGTAGAACCACATATTCATAAAGAAGGGCGTCCCGTCACTCTCGCCGATCAGCCGCGCCGCTTCATCGCCAAGCCGATCCGTAAGGTAGCCGTCACCCTCCTTCTGATCAAGTGTGGGGATCTGCCATGGTGGAAAATAGTGTCCCTCTCCTGAGGGATGTCCCATGTGGCATCCGCCCAAGTTGATGTCAAAACCATGCCTATCGGGCCAATAGGCTTCGCCACCCAAATGCCACTTTCCAAGGTGCCAAGTCGCGTAACCATGTTGCTTGAATGCAGATGCCAGCGATTTTTCCTCCGTCGACAAAAACGGCACATAGGGGGCATTCAGCAGCCTGCCACGCTCACTGCCAGCTTTGCAGTGACTTCCCCCACCAATGAAATGCGTCAGTCCAATCCGAGCTGGGTACTTGCCACTCATGATGCTGGCACGGGTGGGAGAACAGACAGGACACGCGGCGTAGGCATCAGAAAAGAGTATGCCCTCGGATGCCAACCGGTCGATGTTCGGCGTTTCGTAGAATGTGCTCCCCTGGCATGAAAGGTCCATCCACCCCATATCGTCGATTAGTATGAAGACAATGTTCGGCTGATGCATCGTGAGTCCCTCTCCTTGCGCTTGAGACACTATGCAGTATATGGGAAAGCCCTACAGTTACAAGAACCGCATACATCACGAGCTCTCTGCGCTGTAGAAGATTTGGAACACTACCCGTATTAGAGCCCCCAGGCCTCCATATTGGCTATGCTGATCTTGAGGCTGGTGAAGGGATCCAAATCACCGTCGTCGCGCTCAATCATGTAGGACTCCACGCCCGCCGCCTTGCAGGATTCCACAATGCGTGACCAGTTGAGATTCCCGGCACCAACTTCGCAGATCTTCTGAACGCGGGTGGAATCAATCGTCATATCCTTGAAGTGAACCACAGGAATACGCCCGCGAACCCTGTCGATCCAGTCCGCCGGGTCCGCTCCGCCATGCGCAACCCAGTAGGTGTCGATCTCAAACCAGACATTCGAACTACAGCGCTCGAACAACAACCACAGCGGGCACGCTTTGGGGTCGATGGCTGAGGGGTCATCGCCAAACGGAGCAAACTCATGACTGTGATTGTGGTACCCAAGCTGCAATCCCTGGGCCGCAAACGTATCTGCCAAAGCACTGAACTCATCCGCGAAGGCCTTCCATCCATCCTGGCCCGCCTCTTTATCAAAGAACCCACCAACAGCAGCGTACTTGCAGCCCAGGGTGCGGTGATACTCAAGCGTCGCATCGACATCACGGAGGGCGTCAAGCCCGCGATGCGTGACCGTGCACGTCAGATCATGGTGATCGAGCACCTGCCTGATCTGGGTGGGATCCTCAATCCCAACCCCCGAGACTTGGACCTCGCGGATGCCCTGCCCTGAAATCCAGGCGCAGGTCTTGGTGAATGACTCCACATCCTTGCAGTGATCTCTCAATGTGAACAACTGAACACCTATACGCGACCTCACACTGTTCCCCCCTTAATCTGGCCAAGAATCTCCACAAGCCTCTTGCCATATTCAACGTAGTTGGAATACATAACGCCCGCTTCGCTTTCGACGGCGGCATCATGAAAAACGACAGACAGGTGCGGCTCAATGGAAATGCCACCCTCATACCCCCGACCAAGGAGATTACTCAAGATATCCACCACATGCCCGTCGCCCTCGCCGGGCATCGTGAAGCTAGCCTCGCCCTCTCGGATCACGGCATCCTTGATGTGAATGTACTCGATAAAGTCCTTAACATTGCCATAGAACTCCCATGCATCCTGATAGGCAAACGGTTCAGAAGCACCAAAGCGTACATCCTTGCGAAAACAGGGGTTTCCTGTGTCGAAAACCAGGCGCAGATTAGGCGAATCAACCGCCTCAAGAATCCGGAGCGTGTGCTCGTAGGAACGCCCTCCCCAGTTGTCGCAATTCTCATGCACCAGCAGAACGCCACCATCCTCGGCGATCTCAGCCAAGCGTTTCATGCGCTTCACGACTTCGGCCTCAATCTCCGGGGTGTTGACCGAAGCATCTTCGGGACACTTGAAGCTCATGATACGCACCATCTTCGTCCCCAGTCGCTCCAGTCGAGGGAGCGCTCTGATTAGCTCCTCGTAGCTCGAATCCGGCGGTTCGAAGAGACTCTTCTGCCAGTTGGCAATACCACTGCCAAAGCAATTGACTGAGACGCCGGCCGCATCAAGCTTGCCGCAAAGCGTCTCGAAATGCTCGTCCGTCATCTCTGCAATATTGCCATGAGATGTGGCGCGCAGCTCGATATTGCTCCACCCCAGCTCGCGGGTCGCACGGATTTGGATATCAATATCCTTGCCAGCCTCATCTGCAAATCCTGTTAAGTACATGTCTAGTTTCCTCTCCTTTGATGGGTTAGAACAATAACGCCCTAGCCAATGATTCCGATACGGATGCCAGAGTCTCTATAAAATGCCCACATTTTGCATGCCTCAATCTGTGATTAGAAGGAGCTGTCCATGTTGGCCGTCACGTCAGACCGAACCTTCTTCTCTACGGTTGATTCCGCAATGAGCTTGTTGAGCAACCCCTCGTAGGCCGCACCATCCAGTGGCATATCCACGGTTTCGCCTGTCATGCTGGAATAGAGCATGGCATTCCCGAGCTCGACCGAGTGGATACCCTCACGTGCATCAGCAAGCAGGGGCTTGTCATCAAGGAGCGCCGCTGCAAAATTCTTAAGTATACCAAGATGCTGCTCCCCGTTGCCCTGAACCGGAATCTCAATCTTCCAAATGGGTGGCGTTGCGAATGCCTCGCTGGTTGCATTTGAGAACACTGAGGTCTCGACCTCGTTGCGGGTGAACGAAATGGTGCCATCTTCGATAACCACTCGCCCCCGCTCTGCGGCCACCTCAAGGCGGTTTGTACCCGGCGCTTCCCCCGTAGTTGTAATGAACACCCCAGTAGCCCCGTCGGCATACTCCATGTATGCTGTCACCTCATCCTCGACCTCAACGTCGTGGTACTTGCCGATGCTGCAGAATGCGCGAACCGTGTTCGGCATTCCGAAGAGCCACTGCCAGAGATCCAGTTGATGAGGGCACTGGTTGAGCAATACACCGCCCCCTTCTCCTTTCCATGTAGCGCGCCAGCCTCCCGATGCGTAGTAGGCCTCAGATCGGAACCAGTTCGTGATGATCCAATTGACTCGATTGATCTTGCCCAGCTCCCCGGAGGTGATGAGCTGGCGCAGCCTCTGGTAGTGCGGATCGGTGCGTTGATTGAACATCGCTCCAAAAATCTGCCCGTCGCTCTGGTGTGCGGCAATCAACCGCTCGCAATCCGCTTTGTGAACCGAGATCGGTTTTTCCACCAAAACATGTAAACCCGCCTGCAACGCCTCAATACCGATGGTTGTGTGAGCGAAGTGCGGCGTTGCGATGACGATGGCATCAATCTTTCCGGAAGCAATCAAAGCCGATGCGTCCGTAAACAGCTCCAATTTGTCGCGGTGCTTGTCCAGCTTCTTGAAGACGACCTCATCCACGTCACAGACTGCCGTCAGGCGCAGCCCCGGCACCTTGCCCTCAAGAATGCACGTGGCATGAGCCGTTCCCATATTCCCCAAACCAACCAGCCCCATCCGGACTTCCGATCCTTTCGACGACATTGCCTGCTCCTTGACTATTCAAGCGTTTCGATCTCTGATGAAGTTGCGAACTACTACACTCAATACTGTTACCAGCATAGAACCTAAGGCCTCGATTTGGAATGGACTATAGACGCGAAGTTGTGCACTATTCACGCATGCCAATGAACGGACTCGAGAAACTTAGCTTCACCAGTGTACGGCTAATCGATGCACCGTGTATTTTTCACAGCGAAGCGCAATGGCGCTGGCGCGTGAGGATTCCCGACTACTTCAATCTGTGGTATGTGATCAGCGGATGTGCGCTCATGGCCTGTGACGGTATCCACAGCAAGCTCCACCCTGGGATGGGGCTTATCCTGGGGCCCGGCCAGCAGGTGGATGTCCGCCACGACCCGCAGAATCCCGTGGTGAACTTCGCGGCCCACTTCGTCCCCGTGCAGAACGGAAAGACCACATTGAGCACAACAGAGCTCCCCCTCGGTGTAACGCAAGCAGCTCAACCACACCTATTTGCAGAACTGGCCTCAACGACGCTATCCTGCAGGCATATCGGCGATGGGCTGGCGGAGCAGCAACAGGAGGGATTGGTCTACCACCTTATCACCATGCTATGGCGCAGCCACCAACAGCCGCCGCCGGACCCCATCGATCAAAACATCCTGGCCCATATCGAGAACATGCGTATCCAGCCAGGAACGCGGTTCAGCATCCCAGAATTGGCCGCGACTGCTCACCTGTCCTGTTCGCAGTATACCCGTCGCTTCACACGCCTAACCGGTGAACCACCGAACCGCTTCATGATGAACAACCGAATCCGGCGCGCCTGTATGCTTCTGCGCGATTCGCCGCTCACCATCCAAGAGGTGGCCGATGCTCTCGAATACCACGATACCTTTTTCTTCAGTCGCCAATTCAAGAAGGTTATGGACCTTTCGCCAGCCGCCTACAGAAAAGCAGTAATGGCGCAGCGCCTCATGCATCCTTGATGCTGCCTAGTTTTGCAAACTCTGGTCCTGGTAGTCTTGTCAATGAATTGAGGGTCTGGCTTCAGTGTACGCTTGGTTTTCACAAGCGCTAAGCGGGGCCACCCTCCAGCAGGTCCCTGATCAAGGTCTCAACGTTGAAAATCAAGTCGGGGTGTGTCGTGACCGCTTTGTCGTGACCAGGGATGAACCCAATGATACGGCCGCCCCACGGTGTTGCGCATTCGTAGCACTGAGGGAATACGCCTTCCTCTGTTTTCGTTTCCATGAGGACGGCCATCGCGGAGCTGACCTGCTGCAGGTTGATGTAGATCTCGTCGGCAGGAAGCACGAGGGGCCTGAGATGTGATGACAACGAATGCGATGATGCAACGACATCCACTTAGTATGGACGCTTCGGGTGTGTGGAGGGGGCCACACCATCAGGATCGTTGCTCCTGACCCAGCGTATCCGAAGAGATTTGAGTGTACGAGTACGGGTACGAGTACGTGTGCATTAGCCAATCCTACTCGCACTCTCTTCATCTCCAACTTGTCCCGGCGTAGCCCGTAGGGCGAAGACGGATCCCAGCGGAGCGCCTCCCGTCTTCGCTACGCTACGCCGTGGCATGCCGGCGGGATATGCGATTCAGTGCGAAGTTCAACCGCACAGCCCGCCTCACGAAGCGATTCTGCCAGTGCCCGAAGCGTAGAAAGATCCGCATTGATCGCAAGGTCGACATCTTCGGTTTGCCGCACATATTGATAGGCGGCGAGAGCCACGGCTCCGATCACCACAGCATCAACTCGATGTTACTGGAGAAGGGCAACAACATCTTCAGCCCCGCTCAGTAATGCTTCGGGATTATCCACAGGTCAAGGCGTCCTTGGTGCTGGCTTAAGCCACGAAAAGCGCGAACTCATCGTCAGAGCTGCTTTGATACGCCCCTCCACATCCACCATTACAGTGGCTCCGCTACTGACTAACTCAGGCTAGCAGTACGGTTAGAGAAGGCACAAGCAGAATCCCGACTCAAGCGCGGCTTCCTTTTCGTTTATGTTATCCCTATCGTTCATATCCGCTGTAATCGACATGCATTGATAAGGCTAGCCACCAATCACTCCCCTTGCGGAGTGGCATAGCCTTATATAGTGGGATGCCGTCATAATTGGACAATGGATCAGAATGAATGGCGAGGGTGCGCTTGCCAGCAATTTGCGGTGCTGGCTTCAATTCACAAGCCGATGGCATGTCGCGATATTCATGCCGCGGCCGTGGAGTTGAATCCTCATATTCGGTTACGGGATGTGGGACAACTCATCAGGCAACTGATAGAACGCGGGTATGTGCGATGCATAATCCGGCAGCCTGTTACCGGCAGTCTCTATTATCTTACACTCAAGGGGCGCCAACATTTGGAACAGCAGGCCAACATCAGGCGTGCTGGCTGTCCCCGAGGCATTGACTGGGAGCTATATGCGAAGGTTTCACGGGGAAGAACGCGAACCGCAGTGTTGATGGCGCTTCAACGCCTGCAACTGAAGACTGGCGAACCACAGACAGTTGGCAAGATCCGCCGTGAGCTGATCAGGCATCACCCCATAACATTGAATGCTACCATCAGGGCCATGAATGAGCTCTGCCCATGGACGATCGGCTTTCATGCCACCATCAATCCCGGCAACCTATCCCGCCAACTACCCGCTTCAAGTGAAAAGCGTTTCGCACTGCGTGAAGTGGCGGGCAAGAATATTGTCACTGAGTTCGTGTGCGGTGCCATTGAAGACGAGAAAGCCTTTGGTAGACTCTGAAGCAAGCGAGCGGAAGCGCCGAACTCCTTTGAGTAGACTCATTGAGAAGGTGGAGGCGGACTTGATCTCCGCTACTGCGAGAGCACGACCTTCTTGCCACAC
>JABGOW010000101.1 GCA_018645275.1 Verrucomicrobiota bacterium | reverse complement strand
TACGTCTTGCACTGGCCGTGCAGGTCGGTCAGCAGCCTGCTCTGTCCGTTCTCCAGCGACTCGATTCGTTTGAGGTGCCTGGCCCGGGTGTCGGTGAGTGCCTGCCGGCGGTCGGCGATCATGCGGGCCGTTTCGTCGGGCGATACGCCGCCTCGACTGTTGGTCACCTTGATGAAGTGCGCCGGGTCGAGCAACTCGCGGAGTCGCGCCTGGTCCATCCCTATCTTCCGGCCCAACACCTCCTGTGCGGCCTCGTCGAGCAATTCCGTCCGAGCTTCTGTCGCGGGGATCCTCTGCTCCCGCGAGGCAACGACGAAGCGGTGCACGATGTCGTGCGCCGTCCGGTAGCCCATGCCATGGTCCCGCACTACCTGGTTGGCCAGTTCCGTGGCAGCGAGATAGGACTCTCGAATGAGGGACAGCATCCTGTCTTTGTGCACGTCCATCCCGCGCAGTTCGTTGGCCAGTTCGGAAACGCATACTTCCGTTGCTTCTAAGGCAGCCAGGGTCGGCTCCGCTATGTAGAGCATCTCGAAGACATCGCCATGCGGCGCGCGCAGGCCCGCCGTCGCCACGCTGGTCAAATGCCCGATCAGCTGGCCCGCACGCGTGCGTACGAACTCCATGCTGTTGGGGTTGCCGTCCTTCTGCGGCATCATGAAGCTGGTCCCGCGGCGGAACCCGATGTCAAGGAAGCCGTACTCCATACCGGACCAGTAGCTCAGGTCCAGCGCCGCGCGGCTTGCTATGTTGGTGACGTTGGTGAGGCCGCAGACGACGACGAGATAGCCATCCGTGTAACTCACCGCGTCATTGGCGTTCTCGACCAACCCGTCCATGCCGAGGTACTCGGTAACCAGATCGCGATCGATGGGCCAGCTCGTGCCGGCCAGGGCGCCGCACCCCATTTCGTTGAGGTTCATCAGGTGGCAGCCGTGTTCGAGCGTTGTCGTGCTGCGCGCGATGGCATCGGCCACCGAGAGCAGATAGTGGCCGAAGGTCGTTGGCTGCGCGTGGCGGAAGTGCGTGTATCCGGGCATGATGGTGTCGATGTGCTGCTCGGCCAAGTCGAGTGCCGCGTCCTGCAAGTCGTAGATTCGGCAGAGCTGTTTCATCAGTTGGTGTCGCACTTCGAGCATCTGCCGCATCGAAGGTTGTGTGCGCGCCATCATCACGTTGCCGCCAACTTCCGGCCCCAGCATGTCGATGAAGTGCGCGTCAGCCCTGTAGGTGTGCGGCCCGGCGCTGTCCTTCGAGACGGGGTGCTCCCACATCCCCAACACCACTTCGGCCAACTCCCCGGCCCGCTCGGCCGGGATGATGCCCTGCTTGATGAACATCATCGCCCACGCCCCGGTGATCCAGTTCATGTACCCCGGCTGGTGGACCTTGTCGATCCGTTCCAGTCGCTCGGACATTGCTTGGTTCTTCGTGGACATGGCAGGCAACTCCTTGTCATTATTGGGGGCGTACCACAGGCGGCGCCCCCGAGTTCACCACAACCCATTCTTCGCAGTCACAATAGACACTACTTCACAACGTAGACTTTGGTCTCATATGGCCTGAAGTGTGACTCGTAGACCCCACCATTGAGGCGCATCACTTCCTCACCATCACACAGTTGCTTACTGCCTAGGTCCAGCCTGACCTTCAAGTGCTGCTTCGTGTCAAGGGGATTGATGAAGGCAATTGCAGTGTCGCCTTTCTCATTGCTTCTCACCCACACTCTAAATGGATCGGGTACCGCCACAGGTAGTCGTGTACTGCTGCGCGGCGTCGTCATGAATGATGTCACTGACTGCAGTTCCTTTGTCAGTCTGCAGATGGACGCCCACACTGCGGGCGCGTCTTCCTTCATCCTATAGCGGTGCTGCGACATCCAGTAGAAAATCAGCCCGTCAGCCCCCCCTGACAACGACAGGAAAGCCTGGCATTTCATCTGATCATAGGTAGGTTTCACAACTGGCCCATATTTCTTTACCTCCCCGCGCCCTATACCGCCCGAATCATAGTCGGCATCAAAGGCCTCGATTATGGCCCAGACAGGCTTCTCTTTACCCCCCATTTCTCGGCAATTCTCCACCCACTGCTCAACAGTATCAAATGGCTTCTTGCGCAGCAAGGGATAGGGATCACACCCTATGATATCCACAGACTCAATATACTCCCGTGCCGTTTGCGATTGCCCTGCCACCATAACACTGAACGCGACGAACGATGGGTGAAACGGATCAATCCCCCTGATCGCCTCTGCTGCATGTTGTACGTCCTGAACACCTACGCCTTGGGGAGCCGGCTCGTCCATCAAATACCATGAAAGCAGCGCCGGATATGTCATCAAACTCGAAACATACTTCGTGATCTCTGGTCCATTCTGCTTCCGGATCCACCCTCGTGGCATTCCGAGAAAGACCTTGATGTCATGTTCCTGCGCAGCCACCAAATGAGCTCTCGCTGTGTCCATTAACGCATCATATGCGTCTTCCCTTTCAAAAACGTATGAATGTGCCAGGTTGAAACCTGCTTCTACCACTCCTGAGAACTCCGCAGGATCGTCGCTGGGATCACAGTAGGCACCAATTGGAAAGAAGGCTTCATCATCAATATGCGTGATGCCCTCTCGATAGGAAACTCGGCTCTGGGGTTGGATGTTGCTGTAGGAATCGCACGCCGAGAATCTCTCCCCTTGCCTATTTGTGAACGTGAATTTGATGTTGTGAACAGCGGGAGAAAGGGATCGGAGCGCTCTGAACTTCAGTACATTGCCCGTGAATGCCATTACTTCTGCCCGTTCACCGTCTATGTCCACCTCAACACTCATATCTTCAGGGCCAATGACTCGAGTCGCTAGCTCTGGCTTCGGGTCAGCCGACCATTCATACTGCGAGTCCACAAGTGGCGGCCATTCTTGTGCTTGCTTCGATATCTTGAATGCTTGAGTCTTGGAACAATACGGTTTCTGGCCGGGCGTGCCTTTCGTCGCAGTGGTTTCCTGAACTTGCCAGTACCAGGTTGTCTCATTCCCCAGGAAGTGTGGGAGTAGCAGCTGATTGCGCAAGCCAACGGAATAGCACGTTCTATCTTTGGACAGAGAGGGATTGCTCGCAGTGACCAACTGGCAAGCCCTGCCCATGCCTTTCCAGGACAACACTGGACGACGATGTTCCAGTACGGCCCCATTCCCAGGCTCATTCAATACCAGTTGCAGCCCGTCACTGTATTCTGCTACGACAAGATCCCGGAACCATGCCTTCCCTTTTCCATCTATGCCGATATATAACTTCAGGAAACCTGCTTGTTCAGGGGAAACGTTGGTGAACTCAATGTTGAATTTCCCCCACGGAGAAGAGCCTGCTTTCCCCATGGGGTACGATCCCCCAGGAATGAACGCCCTATCCCTATCAACCCATTCTGCAAAAATCGTTGCGCCGCGTCGTCGGCTGGCAAGCACTGCTTCAGTCCTTACCAGGCAACGGGCAGAATAGCGCTTCCCCGGATCAACTTTGACATAGACATACGATAACAGTCTCTCGCGATCACTATTCATGACCTCCAGACACTGGAGACCATCATCCTCAACCGTCTTAGTGTTTCCCTCCAGTACCCAGTGATCTGATCTTAGCACAGATGCAGGGCGATTGAACGATTCGCTGAAGACAACTATGTCTTGCCTATCGACCACCTTGTCCTGTGCAACGTTTCCCATTTCATCATCCTTTGCCGGCATTGCTGTTACTTGGTGTTGCGCATCTTGCCTGTAGCAGCCACAAACACCAAGAACTATGACCACAGACAGAAACACTGACTTCCAGTTGACTTCGACCTTCCTCATGTCGGTGCTTGTTTGCTTCCTGCCTTGGTCTGTGACATGCCAGGAACCGATGACTGTATATTGATCACCGCGCATCTTTTACTCGGAAAGATGCAGACAACACAATCTGTCTTCGGTCCTCATTGAAAGCATGGAACACTACAACCACGCTCCCATCACCACGAACCGCGGCTGAAGGATAGCCAATGTGCCTATAGCCGGTGTTCAGGCCTCCACTCAGTTCCTCTGCCGTTATCTGGGGCAACTGAGGGGGAGAATAGATCGTGAACACATTGTCCTTTACCCAGTTTCTCCCGTCACTTGAGATCGCTATTCTTACACTTTGAGGGTCTCTACGGTGACCATATACACACAGTATTTGACCACTATTCAGTTCCACCGTATCGGCGGGGTATCCCCATATCTCGGTTTGCTGAAATCCTGACCACGATGCACCCATATCAGTTGACTCTGAGCTGAAGAGGAAGCCTGCCGGAGCAGCGCAACAGTACTCCGGATAGTGTTGCCTACTCAAAGCAATGAGCCGTCCATCGCCAGTCAGAGTCATCCCTGGTTCATAGAACCTGTGAATGCCTGCGGGATCATAGGCTATTGTGCCACGATAGTACCATGACCTCCCACTGTCTTCCGAGCATAGCAGACAAGAGCGTGAGGGATCCGTGAAGGAGTTAGAAACGTCGGTATCGTGTACATTGCCGGACGCGGCCAAGAGCAGTCTGTTGTCGTCCAGTTCTATAGGATTATCCCATATGTTGATTATTCGCAATGGCCAGGCAATGATCGGTTCTGGATGCGTCCATGTACATCCATCGTCCGTTGAGACAGCGGACCAGGCTCCCCTGTAGTTGGCGCCATGTACAAGTCTTGAGTTCACTACCATGGCATGGGCGAGAACCACTATTGTGCCATTCTTGAGGATCTTGGCACTTGCCGAAGTGAACCCGTACTCCTCATGTCCAGGCATTGCGGTGACCAGACTCGACTGGTCCCATGTCCTGCCTTCATCATCTGATTTCATAAACATGATCGAGCCATCATCGTGGTGATTCAGCCCTCTCATGCGGACATAGACCATCACCGCCATTTTTCCGACAATGTCGACACTTGCTTCAGCCACATAGTTCTCGGGGTCATCTCCAACTACCTGTATGTCGAGCTCTTCAATGCTAACGTCCATTTTCATCGCTTGTTGTTTCCTAGTTGATTTCCCGATCAGAGAAGGGCGTCTGACGCGCCCTCCGAGACGAGGCGACACCAGATGGGGGTTTGGCGCTGCATAGACCAGCAGTTGGGGATGGTTGGCGGTCGTGGCGTGGTTGTGGATGGTGAGAGCATCGCGTTTTCGGGCCTTGGACAGCCACACCACCCATCGTCCTCTATCACGGATAAACTTGAGAAATCGCGGCTGTGGCACCCGTGTGTTGGGTGCCAGGCATGGCCGGGGACGAAAGGTCGGTTTGCTCGCCGCATGGCCTAAGGTTAGCACGTGGGTTCCGCCATGCAAATGCTGCCTCTGAGGGATCAGGGGGAGCCCAATGTAGGCCTAAGATCCAGGAGAGGAACACATTGTGCTGGTTCGATGTGGCTTCTGGCGGCTCGCCTACAACGTGCGTCGGTACCTTGGCAGCCGACCCAGGCTGTTGCCCTTCGCCCTTGGGAGGACCTTGCAGCCGCTTCAGGCCAGAGCGTCACCCTGTCATCCGTAAGACACGGTGACGCTCTGCACGCGCGGGGAGTTGCCTCCGTTCACGGCGCCTAAGGCCAGCCGGTACTGGAGCCAGGCTCCGCCGCCGAGCGGCTGCGGTAGGCGGCCGGGAGATTTGAGCCAGGTTCCCTCGCCGTTGGCCCCACGCCATGGGGCGGTGGCCAGGGCGGCGCGGCTTGGCGCCACGCGAACCTGGGCGTGCACCCAGGTCTTGGTTTGGAGCTCGGCGTCCCAGTGGAGCGCGGTCACGCGCGCCCCCGTCGGCAATTCATGTGGTACGGAGATGTAGAACTCTTCCGGCCCACGATCCATGATGTTGCCCGGATCCACCGCCACCATGCCATGCGGTCCCGTGGTGGGCAGTTTGGTGACGTTGTGCTCGTTGAACCCGTCCGGTCCATTCCACCACACCTTCGACTCGCCCACATGGCTGCCGTAGGTTTTGTGGTGTGCTACGGCCAGATCCAAGTAGCCATCTTCGTTGAAGTCCGCTGCCAAGCAGCCGCAGGCAGAATGCCCGAAGATCCGGGTGCGGTCTTCCACCGAATAGCACCCGCCGGGCTTGCCCCAGTAGATGTACGAATCACTGTCGCGGTCGCGACCAGCATTGTAGGAGGTGGCAAAGAGATCGAGCATGCCGTCGTTGTTGAAGTCGGCGACCGTGAGTGAGTTGCAGCTGTGCGCCGGAAGCTGCTGACGGCGATCCTCGCGAAACCCCTCGGGGCCGTTCCAGTAGATGTAGACGTAGGAGTCGTGCGTGCACTCCTTGCTGGGGCACGAGTGTCCGCCCACGATCAGGTCCAGGTAGCCATTCCCGGTCAGATCGGCCGCCTGTGCACAGGCCGTGGCTTCGACGGACAGCCAGGTGGCGCGCTCCATGCTGAAGCCGTCCGGTCCGCCCCAGAGCAGAAGACTTCTCGGGCCGTAGATCTGCGAGATGAACAGGTCGAGCCAACCGTCGTTGTTGAAGTCTGCGGTGAAGAGCCAGCGTGGGTGGTTCAGGTCGCGGTTCGGACTGAGGGCTGAGACTGCTCCCGTATCGCGCGAGTTGACGAAGCCCTCGATGCTCGGATCAAGCATGAGCCGTTGCGGGTCCGTCACGTCTGGGCCGTTCGGACCGCCCCGGAAGATCAGGAGTTCGGGATTGCTGAACCCGACGACGGCCAGGTCGAGGTATCCCGCATGCCGGAAATCGCCGATGGCGGAACCGTGCGCGCGGAAGGTCGGCAGGACCAGTTTCCGGTCCGGATCAAAGCCGTCCGGTCCACCCCAGAAGAGGAAGGAGCCGGGATCGGCCCAAGGTGCGTTCTCTGCGCAGTTACTCACCAGGATATCGGCCCAGCCGTTGTCGTTGAAATCGGAGATGGCACCGTCCGGTGCGGCCCAACTGGGCAGCTCGATGCGACGGTCTGCGGCGTAGCCGTCCGGCCCGCCGAGGTACACATAGGCCTGCACGTCGCCGCGGAGCCGTCCGCTCACGTGGTTGACGATGATGACCTGTGGCTTCCCTGTGTCATCGGTACGAGCCACATGGACGTCTGCCGCATCATGGCTCTGGAAGCGTTTCGGCTCCGGCTCAAAGCCCTCTGGCCCGCCGACATAGACGAGGCACTCGGTGGTGTTCATCAGATGGTCTCGACCCTGGCACACGATCACATCGCCGCAACCGTTGCCCCGGAGATCCGCGATCCGCACATCCCGGGCGTTGCGGGTGGTGAAGGCGGTCCGGCGCCCATTGTCGTAGCCGTCGTGCCCACCCCAGTAGATCCAAGAGGCCCCCTCGGGCACTTCCGTAGCCCCGTAGGCAACGGGATCTGGGTTCTTCCAGACTCCGCAGATGGCTACGGCTATGTCCTCCGCGCCGTTCCCGTTGATGTCGCCCACCGCAGCCGATACGGCAGCGGCACAATCCAGCCGCAACGGTTGCCCAAGCGTGCGGCCGGCGCGGATCGGGTAGAAGCAGGCGGCCCCGTCCTCAGGGCGGAACAGATGGGGAACGCCTTGAAGCAGCAGCACCTTCGGCCGCCAGCCCTCCACGAAGGCCAGCCAGCTGGGGGTGGAACTCGGCGCGTCGCGGGTCACTACGTCCTCACCGCCAACGGGCGTGCAGCGTCCCGGACACAGCCCGTCCGCGCTCCCCCAGAGGATTCTGGGCGGTTCCCCGCGAAG
>JABGOW010000240.1 GCA_018645275.1 Verrucomicrobiota bacterium | reverse complement strand
GGTCAGCTTTTGCCGAGCCGTATTGCGATGCCTTTCCGCATGCCTACCAGTACCACGTCGAATCCGGGCAACCGCGTGCATCCACGCAATCAGCGCTTGTCGTTCGGCCTCGCCCAGCTCTTCCATACAGTGCTGCCAAGCTTTCTTGGCTGCAAGCCGGCGTAGAAGCTTGCGTTCATCTGCTTGTGCACTTTCAAGAGACTCGGTCAACTCGATGGCGTGATTCTGAGCACACATCTCCTCTATCCAACGATCAGCCTGCGCCCACGCCCAAGCATCCGCGAATTCAGCAAAACGCTCGTCCCAGGCAAGGTCGATCACAGACTCTTCGTAGACTGCTGAGGTCCTCGGCGCAGAATCAGAGAATCTCGCGAGGACTACACAGATCCTCTGGTATTCAGCAGCCCAACTATGCATGGTGTGTAGGGCCTGAGTTGCCTGGGCGTATTCCTTTGTATCCCGCTGCTGAAGAGCTCGATGCAATTGCGCCACTGCAGGGTGAGCACCGCCCAATGCAGCGAAAGCCGTCAACTCCTGCTCCAGTGGTGCAAAAGAAGCCCGAGCTCGCCTCAACGCTTCGTCCGCGTCGATGGCCTCAACAGCGTCACGAAAAGCGACAACGCCGTCATCAACATGCCACTGAGGCGCAGTCAGCCCAGGGATTTCTGCAATGATACGCTTCAGTTCTTCAACTGTACTGTGGATACCCACCGCATCGCGCAGAGGTTCACAGAGATCCTGGTATGCAGCGACCTGGACAGCATAGTTGCCTGCAGGTGGCGTGGAGAACGCCTCCCAGAGCTTGTTGACAGCACGACACCGCCTCTCGAAATCTAGCCAGAGCAGCAGTTGTTGCAGTATGGCAGACGAAGCACACGGCCGCCCATCTACACGAATCACCTTAATCAGATAGAGGCCTTGTTTCACCTGTCTGGCTCTGAAGGGGCCAAACCCAAGGCGCTTCCCGCTGTCAAGGTGCAGCTTCAAGGCCTCCGCATGGACCGCTACCTCAGTTCGGTTGTGCCCCTCCAAACCGGAGATGTCCAACGCGCCAATCTCTCTGCTCCTCTCTGCCATCACAGCGATGTGGCCTTCAGTGGTATCAAGCAACTCGCGCCACACACGATCTTGATCGGCGGCGATTTCTCGGGCTGCACGGGCTGCCCAGACATGCACATGCTTCGAAAGCTGGTCAAGTCGGGTGAGAAGCTGATTAAGAAGCTCCAGCACGCGCACACGGGAGGCCGGTTTCATCGTACCAAGCAAATCATAGCCGGGGTAGTCCCGCTTCACGTCTGCACTGGTCTGTACTAGGCGAGCGGCCCGTTCATCAGCAACGAGCCGCTGAAACTCGGGAGGCGGAATGACCTGACTACTAGGAAAGTGACGCAGCTGGATCTCTTGCAGCAGCTCATCAGTCAACTGCCTGTGGACATGTACGAGATCCAACAGGTCCTCGGCCGTCACAGCAGGCTGGTCATCTTGGCCAGGACGGTCCATCAACCACGCAAACCGGTCGCGCTCCTTCGCAACCTGAATCGCGATGTGTTCAAGCGTCCCGCTGTATCTCTCGAAGACCTTGTGGTACTGGTAAGTATCCTCCTCCCGACAGGCTGTCAGCTCCTGCCGGAGACGTGCCTGATCACTCCGCACCCGAACCAAGCGCTTTTCCAATGAATCGATTTCGTCACTGGCGTGTGCAGGATCCCAGCTGACCTTCTGCTGAGTGATCCCTCCCACTGATTTCTCAAGAGATTTCTGTGCTGCGGGACCAACACCCAACCACATCACGCATAGTTCACGAATTTCCTGGGGGAGCTTGTCGCTAAGCACATGCAACGCGCGAGGGGTCTCGCTCGTCACGAGCACCCGCCGCCCCTTTGCAAGACAATGGGCAATCAGGTTGACAATCGTATGCGATTTCCCTGTGCCTGGGGGCCCTTGGACAAGCAACCCGCGGCAATGCTCGATGCGCTCTGCAATACGCTTCTGTTCATCATTAGCAGGGAGAGGGAAGTACAGCTCCGTGTCGGGCACATCAGTATCACGGTGTTCATACTCACCCGGTTCAGGACACTCACTTGATGTCGGCTCTTCGACAATATCCACTAGCCGACGAACGCTGTCGGGCACGGCCACGCCTTCTTCCAGTTGCTCAATAATCTTCTTATAGAAATCCACAAACGAACGCCGCGTCCGCTTACGCAGTAGCAAAGCCGGGGCGAGATGAAGGGACGGATGCTCTGTGATCCGGGCCGGTCTCTCGAGTGAGCGGTCGTAAACGCTCTGAGTTGATATCCCATTGGCGAATGATTTGAGGGCCGCCTCCAACGACGGACCATGCCAAGGTTCCCCGTCAAGATCTACGACCATTGCCTGGATTGCCTGCAGGTCGGTGACAGCAGGTCGGTCCTCCGTTTCGAGCATGTCCGTATCCAGTAAGGGCTGCGGCCCTTCTGCTCCAGGGACAACACTCATTATGCCGCGCGCCCTATCGAATTCTACGCGGGCCTGCAATGTTAGAATCGGGTGTCGGATATCACCGCTGTTTGGTGATCGCCATGTCAGGAGCCCCACACCAACGACAGTTTCGTATTGCTCGCCGAGCTTCTCTGCTCGCTGGTAGATGGTGAAGAGCCCATTGTAGACTCGCTGCACTTCCTGCAACCGGCGATCTTCCTCTGCCCATGGTTTCCACTTCTGTTCCACGTAGGCCATCCACAGCTCAAATATTTGTGGTTGGGTCTCCAGAGATAGAATCTCTGTTAGTTCTTCATCCGTTCCCTCCTCTGGGGGTAGCGTGACAACGATCTGGTCGTATAGCCCGGGCTCCTCTAGCTCTGAGTTCTCTACTTCAATCTCCTTTATCCACGAATCGAGTTCATCCGGGACTTCAGGAGGGCTCTTCAATCGTGGTTTCTGGACTTCGAGCCAAACGTCCGTGCGCTCGTCCTGCTTGTCGGCCGGCCGGTCTACCCACAGATTCCACGCGACACACTGGCAACCCCGTTCCCGCGGCACATGCCCCCACCAGAGGACCTCATCGTATGAGTCGACGTCACTCGTCTGCGTTGAACGCAGGCCGGACAACTCCTGAAGATAGGTAAAGAGCTGAATAGCCCTGTCTCTTGTCTTGGTGGCGGCGCCGTCCACGGCACCTTTAGCATCGCTGCTCATTCTTGACCTTTCACTCTCCCCACCCGAGCCTACATGTTGTGGCACAGCATTCAGTACACCATCCAAGAGGCAACTACCCCATCTCAAACTCACAGTACAAACGCTCAGTCTCGCAAGGCTCACAACGGATGAAGAACTTCTGCTTGTCCTTCCGCAGCTTCATCTTCTCGCGACAGGTTGGGCAGTATTCCTTAATAGGCATGTTTGAATCGCAAGCGGCGCACTTCCAGTAGTAGCTGTAGCGGCCCCATTTGATCATGCACTGGGTACCACACTTCGCGCACTTGCCCATGGTCGTCTCTATTGGCGCAGGTGCTGGCGGAGGGGTTGTATATTCCGCCCGCGTCTCCTTCACCTGGGCACGTTTCTCAGCCCGCTGTTCCGTCAGAGCGTAGTGATGACCGGTGAGGAAAGCAGAGATGTTTGACATCTCGTCATCCGAGAACTTGTAGATCCCGTCATTACTGCGGACATCCAGATTAAAGAAGCTACTGGCCTTCTTATGGCGTTTCACTGTATCTCGAATCCGATCCGGCACCTGGTCGGCTTTTACCGCCTCGGGCATCTTCATCCCACGTTCAATCGTACCTTTGTCAGAGATGGCAACGAGGACATCCATCGGGCAGTTCGTAAACCGGGTCTGAATGACGCCCAACGCCTTTCCCACCAGCTCCTCACAAGAGGCATTGAGAGCGCGGCGCAGGAAGTCGACCTGAAACTTCGCCTGCTGCACGGGTGACTGCATGCCCTGCCAGTTTCTATTCCACTGCCGGGACCACTCCCCATGCTCGTTGACTTTAACCTTGGTGCTTACGCTCTTCGACTCGACAACCACAAACCCATGGCGATGAAGCACCAAGTGGTCGATCTGCGCCCGGTCGCCCGTATCATCCCGGAAGCGCAGGTCATTGAACACCCGGATCTCTTTCGTTTCCGCAAATGCCCGCCGCAGGTAGAACGCCATCTTCTCCTCGGCCTCTGCTCCGGCCTTGGAGAATCGATCACTCTCCGGATGCTCACTTCTATCCCGTTCCTTACAAATCATGACACAGCCATCTCCCGCTCAGCATGCACGACAACCAGCAACCCGACTGAGCTTTCGTGCGACAATAGCCCGCCCCACCCCACTTGTGAAGGCTCAATGCGTGGATCGGCACCTTTACCGCAATACCAGGACCACTATCATTGGAGTCGGTCTCGTGTGCAGGCGCAGTCGGCAAAACACACCGGGCCATCTGAGGGTTCCCGAACAGGGGAAATCGAGACTCCCCAGCAACCCATCACCACCGATGACACAGGAACCTAGTCAAGTTCAGGGAACCCGATGGACTTCAGATAGCTATAGGTTGGGTCGTAGAATTCTGGCGACCTAGTGGGGTCGGAGCTGTCGCCCGGGGGCACCACGATGACCATTCCTTGGCGGGCGCGAGTGAGCAGGACGCGGTAGGCGTTCTTGAGGTAGGTCTTGCGCTCCTCTTTACGGATAGTAGTCCACTTCGTGCCGCGGAAGGAGTGGTGCTTCCAGCCGGATGGGGCGTATCTGAAGTCGCCATCCCACGTCACGCAGGCCCAGTCGAGTTCAAGCCCCTGTACGTGGAATTCCGTGGCAACGGATTCCAGATAATAGGATGAGCGAACGTCGTTCTTGCCGTTGAGGAACCAGTGAATGGGATTCATAGGGCTTTTCACATCAATGGCGTGGGGCTTTAGGCGTTCGGCCTGGGATGATACTACGATCCCATAGCGCTCGGAGCCGCGGGCCTGGTCCTTGAGCCATTGCTTCGCTGTTGCCACGTTGCGCGTGATGACGATGGGGTATTGCTCGGTTATCGTGGCCAGTGTGGCATGGGCAGACTCTTGATCTAGATCGAGCAGTTGCTTGACAAGGAGCGAGACGTTTTCGGCTCGGAAAGAGCGCATGGAAACAGCGAGATGGAGGTCGTCGCGGTAGTAGACATTGGGGCGTGTTGCGATCCGTTCGAGCACGGCCCCGGCTTCATATTCACTATCGGTCAACCGTGGAGAGATATGGATATGCCAATCAGGAAAGGAGCGGTTGAGTGAGTCGACCCACTCTCCGATGCCGGCCTCCCCCGTGTTTATCTCCTGACCGCCTCCCACCAGGCAAACGATGACGCCCCAGTCTTCATGTCGTTCAATACATGAGATCAGAAATTCAGGCTCGGACATATCGAAGTCAGGGATGCCCTTCTTCTGCTTCATAAACTTGACTGTCTGAGGCTTGTCCCAAGCACGCTGGGCTTCATCAAAGAGGGCGACATTGTCAATGGGTGGCCCTGCGTCCTTTAGGCATTCATCTCTGTAGTGGTGCACGTTCTGCACGAATGCCTTTACCTCGCTATGCGCCCGCTTCTTAGTCAGCTTCTTGCCATCTTTCTTCCTGCGCGCAACCAGATCTCTGGCAAGCGCCTCCTGGAGCACCTTAACAAGTGGCCCATTGCCCGAGAGAAAGACGCTATAGTTACCGCTATCGGCAGCCATGTGTTTCGTGGCGATGTTCAGGCCAATCAGGGTCTTACCGGCGCCAGGCACTCCCGTGACAAAACAGATCGCCTTGTGCTTCTGCGCGCGTGCCTCCTCAATCACCTCAGAGATGGCTTCAGTCGTCTGGTGAAGATTCAGTGCTCCTGCATCGCTGCGAGAGATCTCAGAAACTGAGTGGCCACGGTAAAGAGCAAGGGCGGCTTCGATAACAGTGGGTGTGGGACAATACCGCCCGGCCTCCCAGCCATCTGGGGCGATTGCCACCCCACCCGCAAAACTGAGCGTCTCTCTGACGACTTCCCCAAGCTGCTGGGTGTTGCACTTGATCGGGTACAGAAGCTGATCTTCCTGCGGTGTCGCGGAAATATGTATAGCAAGCGGGTTTGCATCTGTTGCCACGAGGACGGGAGCGACGACGCGGTGGTGACTACTCTCATGGAAGTTCTTTAGGTCCAGTGCATAGTCCCACACCTGGTCGATGGCAAAGGCATCAAAGGTTGCCGAGCCGACCTTGAACTCAATGACAAAGATTACGCCCCCGCTGACCAGCACGACGTCTATGCGTTTCCCCATCCGAGGGATAGCGAACTCGAAGTAGATCTTAGCGTCCCGAAAAGACTCGATGTTCTCACCAAGAGAGAGAGCTTCTTTCAGTTGCTTGACCTGTTGGTCCCACGCATGTTTCTGCGCCTCTTCGACCGCCCCCTCTGCCTTTGTATTGAGGTGTCCGGCAATGGCGTAAGGGTCAGCAGCCAGAAAAGCCGCAACCGTATCGGAGTAGTAGGCACGTTCCATCAGCCTTCAATCCCCTTTACGAGTTCGGACGGCTGTGTCGCTAGCGCTTCGGCAATCCGGACGATGTTGATTATCGCCACGTTTCTGGTCCCGCACTCAATGTCGCTAATGTAGGTTCGGTGCAGCCCCGTTAGTTCCGCTAGCTTTTCTTGGGAAATACCCGCCTTTAGCCGCTGCTCTCGGACACGCTGCCCCAGCTGCTTCTTGATCCCCGCCTCATTCACTTTCATGGGGAGATAGTGTTGACGCGCCGACTAAAAGTCTACAGACTATAAGTGTCATTCGGCTGGCAGAAGGATGACCAATGGAGACCAGTATTCACCTCCCCTCGGAAAGGAATGCCAGTGACAATATGCAGGAACAGATGCCTCGTCGTCCTTGCCATCGTCCTCCTCATGCACTCCCCCACCCTCGCCGACAGCGTTACCGGCCGCGTGAGCCGGGTGATTGATGGGGATACTGTCGTGCTGACGTGTGAATCGGAGGCCGGAGGCCGGAAGTCAGAAGTCGGAGGGAATGGGGAGGAGGTCAGAGGCCGGACCCCGCAGTGGCGGGGTGCCTGCGGCAGGTCGGAAGCAAGAGGGGTGCGTGTGCGGTTGGCGGACATTGATGCGCCGGAGACTAGGCAACCGTATGGGCCGGAAGCTAAGGCCGCCCTCGCTGACATGATCGGGGGGAAGCTGGTCGTGGTCAGCTATACCCGCAAGGGTCGGTATGGGCGCATCTTGGGCACGATCACTGTCGGGGAGTGCGATATAAACCTGGCCATGGTCCAAGCCGGGCATGCCTGGAGCTATCGGCATGCGCGGAAGACGGGGGCGGTTGCGGAGGCGGAGCGGGCGGCCAGGCGGGAGGGGATTGGATTGTGGGCGGCGGACGGGGTGGTGGCGCCGTGGGTGTGGCGGAAGGGGGAGAATGAACAGGGGGGAACAATCGAACATTCGAACAGCCGAACAGCCGAACTACGAAGGGGGGATCCGGCTTCGTCCCGCTTCGCGGAACTATGCCGGGACAAGGGGTGAAGGTGCCGCGGGAATATAGGAGGAGACGATGACGCTTAATGAGATGATTACGCGGGCGGCGAGTGTGTATCCGGAGTGTTGGGTGCTGCAGTACTGGAATATGGACAAGCACTGTGCGGTCGAGAACCGAGACGGCGGCGATACGCTGGCGGAGTTTGTGGCCCGAGAACTGCAGGACATATTCGATCCCGATGCATCGGACAGGGAACAACTCGACATGG